>NZ_JAWOTL010000030.1:0-38253 GCF_033338835.1 Vibrio sp. Vb0888 | reverse complement strand
TGGTAGTTCAGTTGGTTAGAATACCGGCCTGTCACGCCGGGGGTCGCGGGTTCGAGTCCCGTCCACTCCGCCACTTAATATCGACAACCTCGCTTATGCGAGGTTTTGTCAAATCTAGAATATGAAAATTCTATAGGGGTGTAGCTCCAATTGGCAGAGCAGCGGATTCCAAATCCGCGTGTTGGGAGTTCGAATCTCTCCACCCCTGCCACATATCAGGCTCTGACTTAGGTCAGAGCCTTTTTTGTATCTGGCTTCCTCTCATTATTACGGCTTATTTCTACTCTTATCTCGTAAGTATGGCTTTCTGCTGTACTTTGGCAGCATTTAATCTACTGAACGAACGAAACTATAGTTAGCTGTAATGATCAGTGGCCCGAAATTTTAATAATAAAGGGGAATCACTATTTATATTTAGTTACACTCAACCGATCTGGATTAATGAGTAACTATGTATGGGTATATCTCGTCGACGCTTTCTTCAATCATCCTTAGCAATCTCCGCGCTTACCGTTCTACCTGCATGTTCTCTATCTAGGAGCACTAATAAGCAGGGGCAATATATATACGATATCACTGCAGAGCCTTCTACTGCAGAATTGGTCCCTGGGTTTAACACAGACGTACTCGCATTTAATGGTTCGATTCCAGCGCCTACGATTCGTTGTCGCCAAGGCGAGAAAGTTATAATTCGGTTTACTAACAAGCTTTCAGAGCCGACTACAATCCACTGGCATGGCTTGCGAATCCCTATTGAAATGGATGGTGTACCTTTCTTAAGTCAGTTGCCTATCATGCCGGGTGAAACATTCGTTTATGAATTTACACCACCAGATGCGGGCACATTTTGGTATCACCCACATATGAACAGTGTGAAGCAGCTTGGTAAGGGCTTAGTCGGGCTAATTGTTGTTGAAGAGGCAGAGCCTGTTCAGTTTGATGAAGAGCATGAAGTCGTCCTCAAGCATTGGCACTTAGACAAGCAAGGACAATGGAAGAACCTTATGGTACCGCGCTTGAGCGCTCGTATGGGGACTCCCGGAGAGTGGAGTAGCGTCAATGGTGTGCATGAACCTGTTTATGCGCTGAAGCAGAATGCCACTACGCGATTAAGAATTGCTAATGTCGATAATACCATTACTTACCCGATCGCTATTGAAGGTGCAGAGGCTTGGGTTATTGCTATTGATGGTAATCCTGTTAAAGCGCCTTATAAGCTCACTCAGCACAAAATTGGTCCAGGAATGAGGTTGGATGTCGGATTGATTGCTCCGAAGGCTGGAACACGTGTTTATGTGCGTCAAATGAAAGGACGTTTCCCATTCCCTTTGTGCGAGTTTGACGTTGTTGAGTCTGACTTGCCGAGCAACCAAAAACTGCCTTTGTTACCTCTCAACCCTGTGCCAGCTCTCGATTTGAAAAATGCAGAGCAAATCGATTACGTGTTTGAGTGGGAGGGCGCGATCACTCCTGCTGATAAATCGGGCAAAGCGATACCTAAATTCTGGCTGATGAACAAACGGGCTTGGGAGGGAATGAGCAAAGATAATATTCCAGCGCCCCTTTCAACATTGGAGATGGGAAAAACCTATATCTTCAACCTTAAGAACGTCACCCAATATCACCATCCTATTCACCTTCATGGGCACACGTTTACTGTTCTTGAGTTAGATGGCAAAAAACTCGATGAACCGTTTCATACCGATACGGTCTTGCTTGGAAAAAACGGCAGTGCGAAAGCGGCATTTGTTGCAGATAACCCTGGACGTTGGATGTACCATTGTCATGTGATCGAACACATGAAGACGGGGTTGATGGGTTATATTGAAGTAAAGTGACTCCTGTAACTTTTTAAATCTTGATAAGTTTTAAGCGCTATAATTTGCTGAATTCTAAGATTGTATAATCACTATTGCCGTAAATTTGATTACAATGTCGCCATTAACTTTTCTGGGGGAATTATGGGACAACTATCCGTTTTGGGTTTTATTGCATTGGGTGGTGCATTTGGTGCATGTTCTCGTTACTTAATTTCTGAACTTTGTGTCATTTTATTGGGGCGTGGTTTTCCATATGGTACGTTAACCGTTAACGTTGTTGGCTCATTTATGATGGGCTTATTGATAGCAGCTTTCGATAATGAACTTTTGGCAACGGAACCTTGGCGACAAGTGATTGGCTTGGGTTTTTTAGGCGCACTAACGACGTTTTCCACCTTCTCGATGGATAATGTTTTGCTTATGCAGCAGGGCGCTTTCTTTAAGATGGGGTTGAACGTATTGTTGAATGTCGTGTTAAGTATTTCAGCGGCGTGGATAGGCTTTCAATTATTGATGCGCAGCTAGCAAAGTAGTTAAAAATTGAACAGGTCGGCTTGGTTTCACCAAGCCGTTTTTATATACTGACATCACTTGTCGGAGTGCCATAAGGCTGAGACCGTTAATTCGGGATCCGTTGAACCTGATCAGATTAGAATCTGCGAAGGGAACAAGAGAAGATATTCACACCGGAGTTCTTTCTGGTTGATCTATCAAAAGTCGAATGTTGTTACAGGCAAATATCGTAAGCTTTAACTAGCCTTAATTTGACTCCTCTTGTCGCATCTATCCGCCAAGCATTTTTATCCAATTACTTTTTATCTAGTATAACAAAGCAAGGAAAAATGCTATGTCGAGTCGCAAACAAGCGAGACTGGAAGCAAAACAGTTCATTGATACACTCTCGGTACAACCGTACCCCAATTCAAGCAAAGTCTACGTAGAAGGCTCACGTCCAGATATTCGTGTGCCAATGCGTGAGATATCACTCGCTGATAGCCTTATTGGAGGCACAAAAGAAGCGCCTATATTCGAACCTAATGAGCCAGTACGCGTTTACGATACGTCGGGTGTATACACAGATCCAGAGCACACCATAGACCTCTATAGCGGCTTACCTAAGCTGAGAGAAGGGTGGATTGAAGAGCGTGCCGATACTGAGCTACTTGATGAAGTAAGCTCGGTATACACCAAAGAGCGCTTAGAAGATGAAACGCTAGACGATCTTCGTTACGGAAATCTACCACGTATTCGACGTGCCAAAGATGGCCATTGTGTGACTCAATTGCACTATGCTCGCAAAGGTATTATTACCCCAGAAATGGAATATATCGCGCTGCGTGAAAACATGGGGCGTGCCAAGTATCGCGATGAAGTGCTGAATCAACAGCATCCGGGTCAAAGCTTCGGAGCGAACCTACCAAAAGATATTACCGCCGAATTCGTGCGCAAAGAAGTCGCCGAAGGTCGCGCTATTATCCCTTCCAATATTAACCACCCAGAATCCGAACCAATGATCATTGGACGTAACTTTTTGGTCAAAGTGAACGCCAACATCGGTAACTCATCGGTCACTTCTTCGATTGAGGAAGAAGTAGAGAAGCTCGTTTGGGCGACACGTTGGGGTGGAGATACCGTTATGGATCTCTCTACTGGACGTAACATCCACGAAACTCGCGAGTGGATTCTACGTAACAGTCCGGTTCCGATCGGTACCGTACCAATGTATCAAGCGCTTGAGAAAGTGAATGGTGTTGCGGAAAACCTTAACTGGGAAGTGATGCGCGATACCCTGATTGAGCAAGCAGAGCAGGGCGTTGACTACTTTACTATCCATGCCGGTTTACTACTTCGTTATGTGCCAATGACTGCAAAACGCGTTACTGGCATCGTCTCTCGTGGTGGCTCTATCATCGCGAAATGGTGTTTAGCGCATCACCAAGAAAGCTTCTTATATACCCACTTCCGAGAGATCTGTGAAATCTGTGCTAAGTATGATGTCGCACTTTCTCTCGGTGATGGTCTGCGTCCTGGCTCGGTGGCCGATGCTAACGACGAAGCGCAATTTGCAGAGCTTCGTACCCTTGGTGAGTTAACCAAGATTGCGTGGGAATACGACGTACAGGTGATTATTGAAGGCCCTGGTCATGTTCCAATGCATATGATCAAAGAGAACATGGAAGAGCAGTTAGAGCACTGTCATGAGGCTCCTTTCTATACCCTTGGTCCATTGACGACAGACGTCGCTCCTGGTTACGACCATATTACTTCAGGCATCGGCGCTGCCATGATTGGTTGGTATGGCTGTGCAATGCTTTGCTACGTAACTCCGAAAGAGCACCTCGGTTTACCAAACAAAGAAGACGTGAAAGTAGGCATGATCACTTACAAGCTTGCTGCGCACGCCGCTGATTTAGCGAAGGGACACCCTGGTGCACAAGTTCGTGATAACGCGCTTTCTAAAGCTCGCTTCGAGTTCCGTTGGGAAGACCAATTCAACTTGTCGCTCGACCCAGATACCGCGCGTGCTTTCCATGATGAAACCTTGCCTCAAGAGTCTGGAAAAGTCGCTCACTTCTGTTCGATGTGCGGACCAAAGTTCTGCTCGATGAAGATTTCGCAAGAGGTTCGAGAATATGCGAAAGACACTGAGCAAGTTGCTGCGGACCAAGCTATCTCGATCAAAATGCTGGATGATCCTCTTGAGGGGATGCGTCAGAAATCGCAAGAATTTAGAGAGTCAGGCTCCGAGCTATACCACCCAGCAGCACATGCCGAGGTAAGTGACTAATGAGCAAAATCCTTATTCCGTCATCATTGATTGAACTGACAGGTTTAGTTCAGCAATGTTTGTTGTTGGCGAAAGAACAGGGTTTTAGCATCGAAGACATTGAGTTGGGTGTGAGCCCAACTCAATCTATTCAGCTTGTTCGCGACCAACAGATTACACATATAACGACTGACCTTATTGGTGGACATAACTTTGAGCCTGAGTGTTCATTTACTCTCTATTACCGTTCTGCTTTGTCGGTAGAAGCGTGTGCTAAGCAACCGTCGAAAGCGATTTATATTGGCATTGCTGATACGCAGGTTTCCGATGAAAAGGAGAAAGTGCTTCAGCTTGATATCTGGCGTCACCCAATCAACGACGAAGTGAGAGCGCTTTCCGTTAAGTCCAAATTCAACGCAATGCTCGATCCCGAACATCACCTTGCTTGGATAGTAACGCTGACAGTACTCGATTTTCCTATCGAAGATGCGTTAACACTTGCTCGAGGAATGCTAACTCAACAAGCGAATGTTTCACGTGAAACACTGTTGAATGACAACCTTGATGAGGGACGAACTGCTCAGTGGGCTGACCAATTTGATAATTTCCCCACACCTGTACTGGAGGATAACCGACTAGGTATTCAAGTTGGTTGGTCTGCACAAGGCGAGAGCGTTAGCTTTCCAACTCTAACTAAGCAAAGTCTGGGGCTCTATCCAGTTGTTGATGATGTTGCTTGGATTGAGCATCTACTGCCACTAGGCATCAATACTATTCAACTGCGAATCAAGAATCCACAACAAGCCGATTTAGAACAACAGATCATTCGAGCAATTGAGCTAGGTCGTCAGTATCAAGCACAAGTGTTCATCAATGACTATTGGCAGTTGGCAATCAAGCATGGCGCTTATGGCGTTCACCTAGGACAAGAAGACATAGAAGAATCGAATTTGGCTCAGCTAACTAAAGCCGGCATTCGTCTTGGTCTTTCTACCCATGGTTATTATGAGCTACTACGCATCGTACAAATTCATCCTAGCTACATCGCGCTAGGACATATTTTTCCAACCACCACAAAACAGATGCCATCGAAACCACAAGGCTTGGTGCGCTTGGCTCTGTATCAAAAGCTGATTGATAGCATCCCTTATACAAATACAGAGGCTACTTTCCGTCCTTCAAAATACAAAGCAGTTAGTGACCATGTGCTTGGCTTTCCGACGGTCGCGATTGGTGGTATTGACCAATCTAATGCAGCCCAAGTTTGGCAAACAGGTGTTTCTAGTTTGGCAGTTGTGCGAGCTATTACGTTGGCAGAATCACCTCAGTCCGTCATCGAGTTCTTCGCACAACTGATGAAGGAAAGACAGCGAACGTTTACTGATCAGAATAGTGAATTAGCGGATATCAAGAGAGGCGAGCATGCTCACGGATAAGCAGTTCCTTCGCTATCAGCGCCAAGTCGCTCTGCCTGAAATTGCCGAAATTGGGCAAGAGCGTTTGAACAAATCGCATGTGCTGATCATCGGTTGTGGTGGGTTAGGGAGCGCAGCGAGTTTGTACTTGGCATCCGCGGGCGTTGGTAAATTGGTTGTGGTTGATGACGATGAAGTTGATAGCAGTAACCTACAGCGTCAGATCATTTATCGTGAACAAGACCTCCAAGTTGCGAAAACAGAAGCGACTGTAAAGCAACTTACTGAACTTAATTCTATGGTTCAAATTCGTGCTCTCAATAAGCGATTGGACAAAGCACAGCTGCAGCTTGAGGTGATGCTAGCGGATGTGGTGCTCGACTGCACCGATAACATGCCAACGCGCCAGCTAATTAACCAAGTTTGTTTCGAGCAAAATACACCGCTCATCTCGGCGGCGGCAATTGGTTGGCAAGGCCAATTCGCTGTCTTTGATTACCAAACACCAAGTGAACAAGAAGCGCAGAGTAAAGCCTGTTACCGCTGTTTGTATCCGTTCGACGAATTACCGCAAACGCAAAAGTGCAGTGAGAGCGGTGTCGTCGGTCCGGTGGTGGGTACACTTGGCAACTACCAAGCGATAGCGGCAATTCAAAAACTGGCGACGGGAAAGTTTCATGTCGAGACTGCCAAGTTACACCTGTTCGATGGATTGAAGCTGCAATGGCAAACCATGGCGATAAGTAAAGATAAACAGTGTCAAGTGTGTGCTCAGATTTAGTTTACGAGTAATGGGCAGAATTAAGAGAGTTGGAAGCAATGACGTTATCAGAACAACAAACAACACAAATGACAGCTGCTGACTTAGATGTGATCACTATTGTCATCAATGACCAGTCACATCAAGTTGCCAGTGAGTCAAATCTACAGCAAATCATTAGTCAATTTGCGCTGCCTGAAATGGGCTGTGTTTTTGCAATTAATAACAATGTTGTGCCGCGCAGTGAGTGGGCTAGCACAGTTCTTTCACAGGGAGATAGCATCTCTTTGTTTCAAGCGATCGCAGGGGGTTAACGTCGATGCTTAAAATTGGTGATAAACAATTCGAATCAAGACTGTTCACGGGAACAGGGAAGTTTGCCAACAGCCGATTAATGGCAGAAGCGATTCAAGTATCGGGTTCTCAACTTGCGACCATGGCGTTGAAGCGTGTGGATGTGAACGACCAACAAGACGATATTTTGCTGCCGTTAGTACAAGCGGGGGTGAACTTATTGCCGAACACCTCGGGTGCAAAGAATGCTAAAGATGCTGTGTTTGCTGCACAACTGGCGCGAGAAGCGTTAGGTACAAACTGGCTAAAACTAGAAATTCATCCAGACCCGAAGTACTTGATGCCCGATCCAATTGAGACACTTGCGGCCGCTGAACAACTGGTTCGTGAAGGCTTCATTGTTCTTCCTTACTGTCATGCTGACCCGGTTCTGTGTAAACGATTGGAAGAAGTAGGTTGTGCTGCGGTCATGCCATTAGGTGCACCGATCGGTTCCAACAAAGGGATAGTTTCTCACGATTTCCTAGAGATCATCATCGACCAAGCTAATGTTCCAGTGGTTGTCGATGCGGGTATTGGTGCTCCTTCACATGCCGCGCGTGCAATGGAAATGGGCGCGGATGCCGTGCTTGTTAATACCGCGATTGCGGCTTCGAGCGATCCCGTTACGATGGCGAAGGCATTTAAGTTGGCGGTAGAGTCGGGGCGTATGGCTTATGAAGCCGGACTTGCTGGTAAGGTTTCTCATGCGGTTGCGTCGAGTCCACTGACGTCATTCCTAGATGAGCTTTAGTTCTAGATTGGTTTAGCTATTAAGCGAGGAAAACATGAGCTTCGTTGAACAATTTAAGCAGCTGAATTGGGATGACATTTCAATGTCGATCTACGCGAAAACGGCACAAGATGTCGAGCGAGCATTGAATAAACCCAAGCGTGATTTGGAAGACTTTAAAGCGCTAATTTCACCAGCGGCTGAAGCGTACTTAGAGCAAATGGCGCAGCTGTCATATTCGGCAACTCGTAAGCGCTTTGGTAATACCATGTCGCTTTACATTCCATTATACCTCTCTAACTTGTGTGCCAATGCTTGTACTTATTGTGGCTTCTCGATGGAGAATAGAATCAAGCGTCGTACTTTGAATAGGGACGAAGTGGCTGCAGAAGTTGAAGCCATTAAACGCATGAAGTTTGATAGCGTATTGCTGGTGACTGGCGAACACGAAACCAAAGTGGGGATGAAATACTTTCGCGAAATGGTGCCGATGATTAAGCAACGTTTTAACTATTTGGCGATGGAAGTACAGCCACTAGATCAAGACGAATACGCAGAGCTCAAGACATTGGGTTTAGATGCGGTGATGGTCTATCAAGAAACGTATCATCCTTCGACTTACGTCGAGCACCATTTGCGTGGTAATAAGATGGATTTCGAATACCGATTGGATACACCCGATCGTCTTGCAAAAGCGGGCATCGATAAGATCGGTATTGGCGCATTGATAGGGTTGGAAGAGTGGCGTACCGACTGTTTTTATGTGGCAGCGCACTTGGACTATCTTGAGCGCACGTATTGGCAGACTCGTTACTCGATTTCTTTCCCGCGTTTGCGTCCTTGTGAGGGTGCGCTCCAACCCAAATCAGTCATGACGGATAAGCAGCTTGTGCAGTTGATTTGCGCTTATCGTTTGTTGAATCCAGAAGTTGAGTTGTCACTATCGACTCGTGAATCACCTAAGTTTAGAGATAACGCATTGCCTTTAGGCATTACCAGTATGTCTGCAGCATCGAAAACTCAGCCGGGTGGGTATGCGATGGATGATGTTGAACTCGAGCAGTTTGAGATCAGTGATGAGCGAAGTGCGGGTTCTGTGGAAGATATGATTCGAGCCAAAGGCTTTGACCCAGTATGGCGAGATTGGCACTCGGCGTATTCTGGTTAAGTAGCAAAGAAAGCCACTGGTCATCGTTATGTTTCACGTGAAACATAGGCAAAAGTAGAGGGTTGATGCAAAACATCAACCCTCTACTTTTTTCTAGCTTCTAGCTTCTAGCTTCTAGCTTCTAGCTGTGTGCTACAGGTAGCGTTGCTTGACGAAGCCACTCTTTCACATCACCTTCAACTAGCGGGCTGATCTCATCCCATACTTTCTGATGGTAATCATTCAGCCAAGCAAGTTCTGGACGAGTTAGCATATCAACGTTGATGTTGCGCTTGTCGATTGGACAGCGTGTTAGCGACTCAAATGATAGAACAGGGAAGTCACCGTTAGTCGGGGTTTCAACAACAAGCTCTAGGTTTTCAATACGGATACCAAACGCATCTGCACGGTAGTAACCTGGCTCGTTGGATAGCACCATACCTTCTGTTAGAGGCACGTCGATTTGCTTCTTAGAAATGCTCGCCGGACCTTCATGAACACTTAGGAAGTGACCAACACCGTGACCTGTACCGTGATCGTAATCGTAGCCTTCCGCCCATAGGTGCTGACGAGCTAGTGTATCGATTTGGTAACCACGTGTGCCTTTCGGGAAACGTGCACGAGCAACACCGATGTGACCTTTTAGTGCGAGAGTGAATTGTTTAATCATCTCTCGTGAAGGCTGACCGATCGCAATTGTACGCGTGATGTCTGTCGTGCCATCTAGGTACTGACCGCCTGAATCCACTAGGTAAAGTGTGTTCAGTTCTAGCTTGCCAGGTTCAGGTTGGTTTTCGTGGTTGTAGTGACACATCGCCGCGTTGCCACCTGCTGCCGAGATAGTATCGAAGCTAAGATCCATAAGTGTCGGGTCTTCGCTACGGAACGCTTCCAGTTTGTCTGCCATCGTCGCTTCATCATGCAGGTTACCAGCAGCGACTTCAGCATCTAACCAAGACAGGAACTTACTCATCGCTACGCCATCGCGGATATGACATGCTTTCATGCCTGCGATTTCAACTGCGTTCTTTGCTGCTTTTGGCATTAGGCATGGATCAGCTTTACTCACCACAGATGCGCCTGCGTTTTGAAGCACCAGCTTAAACCACGCGTTACTTGTCGCAGGGTCAACCAGTACATTCTTGCCAGTTAGGTTTTCTAGTCGTGCTTGCAATGCTTCTGGGTGATGAACCGTCACGCCGGCACCAACATGAGCGTCAAACTCAGCAGGTAGGCGAGCAGGATCTAGGAAGTATTCCACGCTTGAGTCTGAGTGCAGAATCGCGTGAGAAAGCAGAACTGGTAAACGTGATACATCAAGACCACGAACGTTGAGTAACCAACAGATAGAATCAAGTGCTGTGATCACTGCGCTGTCTGCACCGGCTTTTTTCACGAGCTCTGCGATTTCTTGGCGTTTGCTTTCACTTGACTGACCAACTGCTTCTGTTGCCATTAGGCGAACATCAGAAACCACAGGAGCAGGGCGGTCGTGCCACAGTTCATCAATTGGGTTGCTATCGAGAATCTTAAGCTCAAGTGCGCCAGCAAGTTTTGCTTGTGCCATGTCTAGCCAAGCAGCGTTGTGCATGCGAGGGTCGATTGCCACAGACGCGCCATTTGCAAGATGGTCTTTAATCCAATCTAGTGCAGGCTCTTCAATCAAGTGACGGTATTCGAATAGATCAGCAGGAACCTGCTTTGTTACTTGTACTGTGTAGCGACCATCAACAAAGATAGCGGCTTTGTCTTTGGTGATTACCGCAGCACCAGCAGAACCAGTAAAGCCAGTTAGCCAATGTAAACGCTCGTTGTGCGCTGGTACGTATTCACCCAAGTACTCGTCTTCATGAGGGACAAGTAGGGCATCAATATTATGTTGTGCTAGCCATTCGCGAATTGCATTCACGCGGCTTTGGGTATCGTTGTGCATCTGTGTTATTCCTTCAAATTACCGCTCCTTCATGCTCAGGTGTGGGAGCTGTTTCCATCTGCTTCATGCAGTTTACGATTCCATTGAGGTTCGCAATCACTTCAATAGAGTCGGAGTACAACTAGGCCATAGATGAGCCAAAAAGGACTACGACAGTTAAGCTACTCATTTTAGCCGCTAAGCGCAAATTGAGTGCGGTGTTTTTATCTAAGGTGATCGGTTTTTTGTGTGATCATCGTACGTAGCCAGCCTAATGCAGGGTCGTTTTCTCTATCTCGGTGCCAGAATAAAGTGTAAGCCATAGGTGGGAATTCTAACGGTAGTGGCAGCACGACCAAATCAAGCTGTTTGGCCGCAAGTTGCACAAAATGACTTGGCGCAGTAAAGATAAAGTCGGTGTATGAACATAAACTTGCGGCACTGTTAAAGTCGGGCACAGTGACGGCAATATCGCGGTCGGCGCCAATATCTGCAAGGCGATAATCTAGCAACCAACGGTCGTTGCCATCACAACGCACCTGTACATGGCGTAGGGCGAGATAGGCTTCCAGATTCCAAGGTTGTTTTAGCGCAGGGTGGTTTTTGCGAATAATGCACATTTGGTAATCACGATAAATTTCCAACTCGCAAATGTCATCGGGTGGTTGAAGAGTCAGCTTGGCATCGTTTATATCGATATCTTTTCCAGTTAAGCCTAAATCCAGTTCGCCGCGTTGAAGCATTTTAAATGTATTATCCGACCACGGGTGTGTGCTAATTGTCACGCCAGGTGCTTGTTGAAAAATCGCCGGTAAGAAATGGGGTAGAATGAGAGGGTAGACACTCTCTACCGCTGCTATTTGAAAACGGTATTCACTGCTTTGCGGAGAAAACTCTTCGGGTTGAGTCAGCACTTCTAACTGATTTATCAACAGATCCAGTTTCGGTTTAAGAAACAATGCGCGCGGCGTAGGTGTTAATCCATGTGAGTTTCGAGTGAAAAGAGGGTCATCAAATTGAATGCGCAGTTTAGCCAGTGATTTACTTACGGCGGATTGGCTTAAGCACAATCGGTGGGCCGCACGAGTAACGTTTAACTCTTCAATCAGCACTTTAAAGCAGACCAATAGATTTAAATCGATACGAGCCAGTTTTTCGACGTTCACAGTGAATTTCCTCTGAGGAATAATGCTCATGATTATACATCATTTCCATTCATATCATCAGATGATTAAGCTTTACCCAAAGTTCTTTATCCAATTCGGAGTGTTGTGTGTCTAGCCAGTTTTCTAATAGTAAAAAACAGATGGCGTTATTGACCCTTTTGGTTCTTTTCAGTCCTTTAGCGATTGATATTTATCTACCTGCTTTACCTCTTATTGCTTCCACTTTTCAGGTCGATAATGCGCTAGCACAAGACACGATCACTTGGTTCTTATTTGCTATGGGTGTTGGTCAGCTATTCGCAGGTCCCCTAGCAGATAAACTCGGACGTCGAACTGTTGCATTGGGCGGTATCACCATTTACGCGATGAGCGCTTTATTGGCGTGGAGTGCTCAAAATATTGAGTGGATGTTGGTTTCCCGACTGCTACAAGGCTTAGGTGCGTGTGCGACATCGGTAGCAGCCTTTGCAACAGTTCGCGATATCTTTGGCCCGGAAAAAAGCGGCAAAATGATCAGCTACCTTAACGGTGCGATTTGTTTCATTCCGGCTTTAGCTCCAATTCTAGGTAGCTGGTTAACTCAGCAATTTGACTGGCGTGCTAACTTTAGCTTTATGGCGGGTTTTGCTGTGGTGTCTGGATCATTGATGTTTTTCATGATGAAAGAGACTAACCCGTCAACAGAAAAGCAAGCCGTGTTTAAGCTTAGTCGGTATTGGGCAGTGCTTAGCACACCATCTTTTGTTTTCCATGCGTCATTATGCTTGATGGCGATGGCGGTTATTCTTGCTTACGTTACCTCAGCACCGTCGGTATTGATGACGGGGATGGGGCTGTCGATGAATGAATTCACTTTCTGGTTTGGTGTAAATGCGGTGATAAACATTGCGGCATGTATGCTGGCGCCTAAGTTTATGGAGCGCGTTGGAACTCACAACACCTTGGTCACCGGGATATCAACTCTGGGTCTCGCAGGTGTGATCATGCTAGTGATGAATGGTCAGAATACCGCGCTTTCTTTCATGTTACCTATCTTTATGTCTTCTGTAGGTTTTGCATTCATTCTGGGTGCAGCGGCAGGGAAAGCGTTAGAACCGTTTGGTGATAAGGCGGGCACGGCAGCTGCACTGCTTGGATTGTTCCAAATGAGTGGCTCTGGTTTGTTGGTGGGTACACTGCAACGCTTATCTCTGGATCCACAAACCTTGATCGCAATTCATATGTGGGTCCTATTACCTGCGTTGGTCGTTCTGTTTACAAAAGCAGGGAAGAACTGGCACTCGAGCTTTGCGAAAGCGTAAATCAGTGTAATTTAGTATTTTCCAATGTAAGTAAGGCGTGTATATTTGTCACTCAGACTTTTCCTGACACCATAACGGAACTCAAAAAGTAATGTCGTTAACCACGTATGAAATGGCTCGTATTCTAGAGCAAATGGAAGATTCACCAGAAAAGGTGATGTTTGGCAAGTTGCTTAATGAGCTGGGTAATCAAAGCTCCGAGCGTATTCGTAGTGCGGCGAAACAAGTACCTCTGCCAATTTTGCGTGATATCGTGTACCAATTTCAGCAAGTGATTGAGTCACGCAAAGATGAACAAGTCGAGCAGATGGCAAAAGACCTCGCTCAGCAAGGTATCTCAGCAGAAGAGCTACTGGCTTACTTGAATAAATAATAAAAAATCCCCGCATGATGCGGGGATTTTTTTAGCTCGTCATTTTCTTTTTCAGGATGTGGTCCAAAGACAGCGGTCCTGGCCCCCATACGATTACGATAAGAATCATCAATCCCCAAAGTTGGTGGTCATAAAAACCTTTCTCCCACAACAGTGGGTAAGAGATCACTGCGATGATGTTGAACACAAACAGCATTGCTGCCATCGGGCGGGTAATCAATCCCAGTGCCAAGAACACCGGTAGAACCAACTCCGCAGCCGTACCTAAATAAGCCGCCAATTCCCATGGCAAGATTGGCACTTGGTATTCCAGCTCAAATAAGTACAGCGTGCTATCCCAAGACGAGATTTTGATTAGTCCTGAATTGAAGAACACCCAGGCTACCCACAAGCGACAAAAGAGAAGTAGTAAAGGGACAAAGCCAGCTTGTAGGGTACTGATTAAATCGTCGTACCGATTCACTAAGTTTTTAACCGTATCCGTCATAGAGTGCTCCTTAGATTGATTGCAATGTAAAGCCGTCAACAATATCGAGTGCCATGATGCGATTGAGATGAGCGAGTAAAACTTCAGGTATTTCGCTCAAACTCTGCTTCTGCTCTAAACATTGCAGCAGTTGGAACACATCGGCATCGAGTGCGTGACACAAGGCTTCTCCATTGGCTTGAATCGAGATGACACCTTGCTGTAATTGGTTGATATTAAGTTGTTCGAATTGCCCAGTTTGAATCGCACTAAATAGATCGAATACTGCGTAATTGGAGTCAAAGCTGCGGCAGCCCTTTTTAAGGTGTAAGACTAAAGCGGGTTGTTGCTCTTCACTCACTTCGCCAAGTAACGCAAGCGGTTTTAATTCCGCTGCATTGGATTGCTCATACTGTGCTTGACGAGCTAGGTCGATATGCCACTCGAAGCGTGCGACTTCAGGGCTGTAAGGTGCTTGTGCGATCACCTGACTAAACTGCATGATGGTGTCTTGAAAGCCTTCGCCATAATGCACCACATTTCCTTCTTTTAATGGGTAAGAAAGAACATGCTGGCGAGCTATCTGTTCAAAGCATTCTTCACCAAGCAGCGCTTCAACCATCGGGTAGGTCGCGGACAACACTTCGCTTAAGCTGACGATAAAGTTATTGCGGTAAATTTGTATGCGTTCATCAGCGGTAAACTCATCACTGGCAATATCGCAGTCTTCACCGAGCGCTTGATAGTGCAGGGCTTTAGCAAACTGGCTTTGTAAGGTGGCTAGATTCATGATGCCTTCCTTGGTTCGCTTTGTTCACTTGGAAGTGTGCCTTGCAACAGCAGTTGCGATGCTTTCTGCGCTTCTCCTAATAAGACTTCTGGCGCGGGGATATCCAAATCCCATTCAATCAACGTATGACGTGGACCGTGTTTTTTTGTCCACTGCGCGAACAGTTGCCAAACTTCATCACTAACTGGGCGGCTATGGGTATCAATCCATATCTCACCTTTGTCGAGTTGTTTGATGGTAAAACCTGCCAAGTGAATCTCATCCACTTTGTCGGCTGGAATCGCATCTAGGTATGTGTCGCAATCAAAACCGTGGTTGAACGCCGAAACATAAACATTGTTTAGATCGAGCAATAAACGACAGTCAGTGCGCTTTTGCACTTCGGTAAGAAACTCCCATTCGCTGATGGTCGAATGTTGAAACTTCACATAACTAGATGGGTTCTCTATCAAGATCTCGCGTTGCAAATATTCCTGCACTTCATTCACGTTACGAGTGAACACGTTGAGCGCTTCTTCCGTATACGGAAGTGGAAGCAGGTCATTAAAGTAGTGACCGCCGTTTTCACTCCAACTTAAATGGTCAGAAACAAGAATTGGGTCGATTGAGTCAATCAGTGATTTAAGTTGCGCAAGATGCTTTTGACTAACACGTTCCACCGAACCTAGCGACAAACCAATACCGTGGCAGCTAATTTGATATTGCTCGCGAAGCGTTTGTAGCTGATGGCGCTCTGTTGCATTGGGTTGGAAATAGTTTTCACTGTGGATTTCTAACCAAGACAACTCAGGCTGGGATTGGCTAAAGTAATCGAGGTGAGGGGTTCTTAATCCAACTCCAACAAGGTCGTGGAAGGTGTGGTGTTTCACGTGAAACTCCTTTTCAAATCGTGCGGGAAGAGAAGGATGCGTCTTGGCTTTGCGTTGGTTGAGCGTCAACGCATCCTCACAATAGCTAGCGATAAAAGATTATGAAGAAGAAGTGCTACCGCCAGCGAGTTTGTCACAAAGACCTTTTGGTACGACTACGAATGCGTCTTTTTGGTTATCTTCTTTAGAAGTACCAGCGCATGAGCTGCTTTTTGTTGCACAGTCGTTTTTACCTGCTTTAGAAACGCCATAGCACTTTTCTTTTTCAGCAGCGACAGCTGGAGCTGCAGTTAGCATTGTGCCACCAAGAGCTAGAAGACCAGTAACAGCAGCAGTAACAGCTAGATTCGACTTTTTCATAATAAATTCCTCTGAATGATTTCCTTTACTTTAAGTTGGCAAGATGAATCGCCTGTTTTGGCGTTTTTGTTATCAACTTGCTTAACTTAAAAGATAGGAAACTGGCTAAAAAACTTTCAGAAAAATTTCTGAAGTAAATGGGTTTGTAGGGTCAAATAGATATAACTAATTGATGTATTGGGCAAAAAAACATCGATTTTTTTATCAAGTTTTGTCTAAACAGCACCCGGTTGTTTAGGTTATAATCGGTTTTTATGTATAAATAACCAGTAGCTCTCATCATGATGGATCCATCTCTATTACTCGACGGTTTGAACGATAAACAACGTGAAGCCGTTGCAGCACCTCTAGAAAACTTGCTCGTTCTTGCTGGCGCAGGAAGTGGTAAGACACGCGTTCTTGTTCACCGTATCGCTTGGCTGATGTCGGTCGAGCAAGCTTCTCCGTTTTCAATCATGTCGGTAACCTTTACCAATAAGGCGGCGGCAGAGATGCGTGGACGTATCGAAGAGCTAATGATGGGCAGTGCAGGCGGTATGTGGAATGGTACTTTCCACGGCATTTGTCACCGTATTCTGCGAGCACACTATCTTGATGCGAAGCTACCGGAAGATTTCCAAATCATTGACAGTGACGACCAGCAGCGTCTGCTAAAGCGTTTGATCAAAGCGCAAAACCTCGATGAGAAGCAATGGCCTGCACGCCAAGTGGCATGGTGGATTAACGGTAAGAAAGACGAAGGTCTGCGTCCGTCGCACATTGATGCGTACCATGATCCAGTAACCAAGACATATCTGCAGTTGTACACCGCTTACCAAGAAGCGTGTGATCGTGCTGGTTTAGTCGATTTTGCGGAAATCTTGCTGCGCGCACATGAGCTACTGCGTGATAACAAGTTCGTCCGTGAACACTACCAAGCACGCTTTAAGCATATCTTGGTGGACGAGTTCCAAGATACCAACAACATTCAATATGCTTGGCTACGTATGATGGCGGGTCCTGAGTGTCACGTGATGATCGTAGGTGATGACGACCAGTCGATTTATGGTTGGCGTGGTGCAAAAGTCGAGAATATTGAGAAGTTTACGCTCGAATTCCCAAGCGTAAATACCATTCGTCTTGAGCAAAACTACCGTTCAACCAAGACCATTCTGGAAGCATCTAACACCCTGATTGCGAATAACACCGAGCGTATGGGTAAAGAGTTGTGGACGGATGGCGTGGTCGGTGAGCCTATCTCGGTTTACAGCGCTTACAACGAATTAGATGAAGCCCGTTTTGCGGTGAACAAAATCAAAGAGTGGCAAGACAAGGGCGGTGCTCTGAATGACGCTGCGATGCTTTACCGTAACAACGCCCAGTCGCGTGTTCTGGAAGAAGCGTTAATTCAAGCCGGTCTGCCTTACCGTATCTACGGCGGCATGCGATTCTTCGAACGTCAGGAAATCAAAGATGCCTTGAGCTACATGCGTCTGATTGCCAACCGTAACGATGATGCGGCGTTTGAACGTGTGGTGAATACGCCAACGCGTGGTTTGGGCGATAAGACGCTTGAAACCATCCGCTTTGCGGCTCGTGATCGTGGTTGCACCATGTGGGAAGCGAGTGTGGCAATGTTGGACGAGAAGGTGCTTGCTGGTCGCGCTGCTGGTGCTCTGAGCCGTTTTATCGAGCTTGTCACCGCGCTAGAAGACGACACCTTAGAGATGCCGCTGCATCACCAAACTGACCATGTGATTAAATACTCGGGCTTGTTCGCTATGTACGAGCAAGAGAAGGGCGAAAAGTCTAAGGCACGTATTGAGAACTTGGAGGAATTGGTGACCGCAACTCGCCAATTCGAGAAACCAGAAGAAGCCGAAGACATGTCACTGCTGACGGCATTCCTAACCCACGCAGCACTAGAAGCGGGCGAAGGACAAGCGGACGAATTTGAAGATGCGGTTCAGCTCATGACATTACACAGTGCGAAAGGTCTAGAGTTTCCATTGGTGTTTATGGTCGGTGTGGAAGAAGGCATGTTCCCAAGCCAAATGTCGGCAGAAGAAGCAGGGCGCTTAGAAGAAGAACGCCGTCTGTGTTACGTGGGCATGACCCGTGCGATGCAGAAACTGTACATCACTTATGCTGAAATGCGTCGTTTGTACGGTCAGGATAAATACCATAAACCGTCTCGCTTTATCCGTGAACTGCCAGAAACTTGTTTAGATGAAGTACGAATGAAGGCGCAAGTTAGCCGTCCTTCAAGCAGTGGTCGATTTAGCCAAACTGTTGTGAAAGAGAGCTTTAATGAAACCGGCTTTACGCTAGGTTCTCGTGTGATGCATCCAAAGTTTGGTGAAGGCACCATCATCAACTTCGAAGGCAGTGGTCCACAAAGCCGTGTACAGATTGCCTTTAACGGTGAAGGCATCAAATGGTTGGTAACTGCTTACGCACGACTAGAGAAGCTGTAAGGCTTCAACAAAACCATCAACTTAAGAGCTGCTTCGGCGGCTCTTTTTGTTTGTGCAGTTTTGGTGTCGCTAACGCAGTAAAAAATGGAATGATAAATGGAGTACAAAAGCGCGACTTAACGATGCCGTTTGAAGTGAAAGGTGGGCGTTGTGGGTGAATGCCTGTTTTCAGCAGATCTACTGAGAAAAACTTTAGGCAAAGAAAAACCCCGAGGGCTTGCGCCCATCGGGGTTATAGTCTTACTCGCAGCAATCCAGCTACTAAGAGTGCTCCATGCATCTAATCCATGATAGTGTGCTGAATCCGTCAGCTTAATCCTTACGTCGCCTTCCTAGCGGTGTCCTTAATGACCTTATCCTGGTCTGCTAACTATCCTCGTTAGCTCTCATCACTTGTTCCCTGAGCGGTGTCCCTGACATCATCCTGATGTTCAAATCCTTGCCTCGTCCAGAGGTGTCCATTTCCCGTCCTTAGTAGCAACCATCCTAGTCACTATTGATTCCGTTCAATGTCCAATTTTGCAATCCATGCCCGACTATTCATCCTGAATAACCGTTTCTTCTTCCTGAAGTTCACCAAGTCCGTGGTGTTTCCTGTTCCGTGTCAGCATCCTTCCGACAGGTTTAATATTACGTGTTTAACGATTTCCAACAACGGGCTAATCTCACATTTTTTAACTCTCTTAGCGTTCAAAAAAGATACATGAGTATTAAATTCAATGGCTTATGCTCTTTTCTGTACGGTTTTACCATTAAAAAAGAGAGGTTTGCTCAACCCTTTGTGAGAGATCTCGCACAAGGGGTCGAGCGAAAGACTCTTACTGCCCGATAGCGGCACCTTCACGTCTTGGATCCGCAGCGCCTTCAAGACCGTCTTTTGTTATTCGTATCGCATGCAGACCAGAGTTCAAATCCCGAACATCGGTTTTAAAGCCCATCTTCTCCAGAGCAGGCTGTAAGCCCTCTGCGGCGGTACCTTGCTCAATATCTAAGGTGCCAAAACGGTTCAGCAATCGTGGCTGATTAATCGCGCTTTGGATGTCCATATCCCATTGCGTGTGGGCGATAATGGCTTGTGCGACGTAACCAATAATGCGGCTGCCACCCGGTGAGCCAATTGCCATGTAAGGCTTGTCATCCTTCATCATAATGGTTGGTGCCATAGATGAACGTGGGCGTTTGCCCGGTTCTAATCGGTTTGCGATTGGCACACCATCTTGATGCGTGCGGAAAGAGAAATCGGTCAGTTCGTTATTGAGCAAGAAGCCGCGCACCATCAAGCGTGAGCCAAAGGCGTTCTCGATGGTTGTTGTCATTGAAACCACATTGCCTTGCTTATCGACGATATTGAAATGGCTGGTGGAAGGCAACTCGATCGATTGGTCCATGCTTAAGTTCATGGCGTGCGACCAAGGAGGATTACCGGCTTCAGCCTTACTCAAGGCTTTACCGACTTGAATGAGCTCAGCACGTTGTTTGAGATAATCTTTATCAAGCAAGCCTTCGGTTGGCATTGGCACATAATCTTGGTCAGCCATGTATTTACCACGATCCGCGAACGCAAGGCGCGATGCATCGGCGATCACTTGCCATGATTTCGCGCTTTCGGCTCCCCAACCTTTAAGATCGTATTGCTCGGTGATCGCGAGAATCTGTCCAACCGTCAATGCGCCAGAGCTAGGTGGTCCCATGCCGCAGATATCATAGCTTTGATAAGCCGCACAAACCGGTTCACGTTGCTTGATTTGGAACGCATCAAAGTCAGGTTGTGCCAATACGCCAGGATTGCCCGGTGCATTCTGTACTGTCTTGATGATGTCTGTGGCGATATCGCCTTGATAGAAAGCTTTTGCCCCTTGCTCTGCAATTGCCGTCAGAGTTTGCGCGTATTCAGGGTTCTTCAACAACGTGCCTTCGGCTTTTGGTGAGCCGTCTGGATTGAAGAAGTAAGCCTTAGTCGCAGGGAAGCGTGATAGGCGCTTAGCATCTTTCTCAATCAGACTCGCGAGGCGAGGACTGACTTCGAAACCTTGCTCAGCCAAGGTAATCGCGGGTTGGATGATCTTCTTCCATTCCAACTTGCCGTATTTCTGGTGCGTGTCCCACAGCAGTTTCACTGTACCAGGAGTGGCAACGGAGCGTCCGCCGACAACCGCATCGTAAAATTGTAGGGGTTGTCCTTTGTCATCTAGGAAGAGTTTCGGCGTCGCGGCGAGCGGTGCGGTTTCGCGTCCATCATACGTAGTTAGTTTTTGTTTCTCACTGTCCCAATACACTAAGAAGGCACCGCCACCAATGCCAGAAGATTGCGGTTCTACCAAGCCCAGCATCAGCTGCACGGCAACCATAGCATCAATAGCATTACCACCTTGGGCAATAACATCCGCACCAGCTTGGGTTGCAATTGGGTTAGCAGCGGTAACCATATAATCTTTCGCTTTGACCAGTTGTTTTTGCTTGAAGCCAGTGCTGTGCTCCGGCGCAACCGCATCTGCTGCTTGGTTAGCAAAGACTGAGGTAGATAAGATTAGTGGGGAAGTAAGAAAAAGACCCGTGGTCACGAGTCGGTTGAACGTCCAATGCATGATGACTCTCCATGTTGCCAGTTTTGTGCTTTGAGCTTGGCAGTTATGGAGAGTCACGTCGAGTCAGCAATCTTAGAAATGTCGATTGTGCTACGCTTTTAAATCAGTACTTTATCCGATAAAAGTATTGATAGTTTGGTATAGAATACTGCCGCCCACTAGAGTAAATACCACGCCGCATAGACCGTCGATGTAGATACCCGCTTGTTGCAATTTACGCTGTAAGCGCTGTGTCGACAGCATCCATGCAAGGCTAGAGAACCAGAATAGCGACAAGCCAAACAGGATGACCAGTGCAATACCTTTGCCAGTAATCGACATACCTGCTGGGACTAAACTCGACATCAAACTGACAAAGAACACCAGGGCTTTTGGGTTAAGAATGTTGGTCGCAAACCCTTTAGCAAACGCTTGACGCTTATTGCTGATCACTAGGTTATTTTGCTTCTTAGGTTGATCCGTCAGTGGGTTTTGGATCATCGAGATCACGGCACGCAATGCGCCAATTCCCAAGTAGAGCAGGTAACTACCACCGAGCAGTTGTACCACGGAATACAGCACTGGGTGCTGGTGGACGACAAAACTCACACCTGTCAGGCTGAACAAAGAGTGCAGCAAAATACCGACGGACAATCCCAACGCAATGTACAAGCCAGTTTGACGACCATGACGCGTCGCATTTTGTACGACCAGCGCAAAGTCCGGACCTGGACTCATTAGGGCAATAAAGTGAATGCTGGCGAGTGTCAGCAATATGGTGGATTCATTCATAACACATCTCAAATTTAACCAATGCGGCTATTGTCGTGGTAAGTCACCTGTGGCGCTTGTAAAAAACTGACAGCTTTCTCGGTAAATGAAATTAACGAGCCACTTGAGAAGGGGAAACGCCGTAGGTCTGTTTAAACGCTTTGCTGAAATGCGCTTGATCGTAGAAACCGATTTGATGAGCGACGTCGGTACCACATTGACCAGCTTGCAGTAACTTCATGCCTTGTTCAAGGCGCAGGCGTGCGAACCATGCATAAGGCGTCATGCCAGTTTGCGCTTTAAAGTGGCGCTGGAACTGAGTTGGGCTCAGTTGGCACAGCTCTGAAAGTGAATCCAAACGCACCGCTTGGTCAAGGTTAGCCATTAGATAATCTTTTAACGTCCCAAGCGATTGGTTTCCTAGCGGCACTACTTTTTGTCGCTCAAGCGATCCGTAGCGATCAAAAAGTTGGTTAAATCCTTCAAAAGGAAGGCAATCTTTGGTGAGTTGGCTGAGGTTTTCACGACGAAGCAGCCCGTGTAAGTTACTAAGTTGTGAAAATATCTGCGGATCCGAGATGATCAGTTCGTTGAAGTGTATTATTTGACCGTTTTGCTTAAGATCAGCCAGATCGCTCAATAGATGAGGTTCGATCGCAAACACATTTACTTCGTAGCCACTCTCGAGCTTAGATTGCCCGTCGTGCAGCTCATCCGGCGGCATAGTCACAATTTGCCCGTGACCAACTTGGTGGCTGTTACCTTGGTATTGGAACTTCTGCGCACCATGCGTGATCAGGCCGAGATGAAAATCCAGATGGTAATGCCTTTGAAAAGCAAATTTCTGGTATTTCGCCTCTATTAGACTCAAGTTGTCATGGTCGGTTGCGTAGTACTGAATATGTTCCATTAAATAAAAAAGCTTGGTCACATTATGACCAAGCTTATCTGGCAATTTCTAACTTGTCTTGTAAAAAACGATCACTGTGGCTGAACGATTCGGCGTGAGCGACGGTTATTACGTAATCCATCAAAGCTAAACACGACTAGTGCTCCCCAAATAAAGACGAAAGTGATCGCTTTATCCATGGTAAAGGGTTCGCCATACATCAATACTGCAAGTAAAAACATTAAGCTTGGGCCTATATATTGGAAAAAGCCCAAAGTCGATAATTTGAGTCTTGTTGCTGCACCCGTAAAGCACAGCAGTGGCAGGGTTGTTATAACCCCAGCCGCGATCAACAAACTATTTAACGTAAGTGGATTCGTAAGCATATTTGAGGTTGGTGTATCGGCAATAAAAAGCAAATAAACAGCGGCCACTGGCAGTAGAAGTAATGTCTCGATAAACAAGCCAGTTTTTGCATCGACACTGACTTTCTTTCTTAATAAGCCATAAAAGCCGAAGCTCATTGCTAACGCCATCGCAACAACAGGTACGGAGCCAAATACAATCAGTTGAACGAGTACGCCACAACCTGCCAATACAACCGCGAACCACTGTAATTTACGCAGTCTCTCTCCCAAAAATACCATCCCGAGTAAGACGTTGATCAGTGGGTTAATGTAATAACCTAAGCTGGCGTCGAGCATATGATTCGAGTTTACCGCCCAAATGAAAATCAACCAATTGCCGCCAATTAACATGGAACTTGCGATCAGGTAAGCGATTTTCGTTTTGTCTTTCGCGATGTGGTAAGCCGAGCGCCAGTGACGGCCAAAATGGAGGAGTGCAGCAAGCAAAAAGAAAGACCATATCACTCGGTGGCTTAGAATTTCCAAAGGAGATACTTGTGCGATGGACTTAAAGTACATCGGCGCAATGCCCCACATGGTATACGCGCCAATCGCTAGCAAGATACCTTGCCGCGCGCGTTGTTGTTCGTCTTCTGGTGTCATGAAGTGTCACCTAATTGTGTGTTTTATAGAGCAGAAAATCAGTATACGAGTCGTGATGCGAAACACCTAACAATTTGCGGTTTTATTCACCATGAAACCCCATTACAATGTGCCCTCACTTTGTGTGCCAGTGGTATGCATAAGCACCTCTTTTTTAAGACCCAATCTGAGACTTTTCATGACCTCGACCTTGTTAGCCGAACAATCTGATTCGCCTGTAACGCCTCAACGTGTGTTGGAGGGTGTGTTTGGTTACCAAGAGTTCCGTGATGGTCAGCAGTTGGTGATTGACGCCGCGATAGAAGGTCGCGACAGCTTAGTTATCCTGCCTACTGGTGGCGGTAAGTCGCTGTGTTATCAAATCCCTGCTTTGGTTCGCTCTGGTATTACTTTGGTGATTTCTCCGCTTATTTCGCTGATGAAAGACCAAGTGGACCAGCTTAAAGCCAACGGTGTAGCGGCTGAATGCATTAACTCGACCATGCCTCGTGAAGAACTGCTCAGCGTGTATAACCGCATGCACACTGGTCATCTTAAGTTGGTGTACGTCTCGCCAGAACGCGTATTGATGCGTGATTTCATTGAGCGCTTGGAAAACTTGCCGCTATCGATGATTGCCGTCGATGAAGCGCATTGTATTTCCCAGTGGGGACACGATTTCCGGCCAGAATACGCCGCGCTTGGTCAACTTAAGCAGCAGTTTTCCCATGTGCCATTTATGGCGCTGACGGCGACGGCGGATGATGCAACGCGCCGAGATATTCTTGAGCGTCTGCAACTGAATAATCCAGAGGTTTATCTAGGCAGCTTCGACCGTCCTAACATTCGCTACAACTTAGTTGAGAAGCACAAGCCGGTTTCGCAAATCGTTCGTTATCTTGAAACCCAAAAGGGTAACTGCGGCATCATCTATTGTTGTAGCCGTAAGAAAGTTGAGATGGTGACCGAGAAGCTGTGCAACAACCACATTCGTGCTGCTGGTTATCATGCCGGTATGGACGCTGATGAGCGCGCTTACGTTCAAGAAGCTTTCCAACGTGATGACATCCAAATTGTAGTGGCGACCGTGGCATTCGGTATGGGCATCAACAAACCAAACGTGCGTTTTGTGGTTCACTTTGATATCCCGCGCAACATCGAGTCTTACTATCAGGAAACGGGTCGTGCAGGGCGTGATGGTCTACCTGCGGAAGCCATGATGTTGTATGACCCAGCGGACATCAGTTGGCTGCGCCGTATGTTGGATGAGAAAGACGATGGTCCACAGAAGCAGGTGGAAACCCACAAACTGAATGCGATGAGTGCCTTTGCTGAGGCGCAGACTTGTCGTCGTCAGGTGCTATTGAATTACTTTGGTGAGTATCGTGAGAAGCCATGTGGCAACTGCGATATTTGCTTAGATCCACCGAAACACTTTGATGCCACGGAAGAAGCGCGTAAGGCATTGTCTTGTGTGTACCGTGTTAATCAGAGCTTTGGTATGGGCTACGTGGTAGAAGTGCTACGTGGCATGCAAAACATTCGTGTACGTGAAAATGGGCACGATAAGATTTCTACTTACGCGATAGGGCGCGATCATAGCCACGATTACTGGGTGAGTATTTTCCGTCAGTTAATCCACAAAGGGCTGCTGTTCCAAAACATCACGCGTAACTCAACGTTGCAACTTACCGAAGAGGCGCGTCCGTTGTTGCGTGGCGATGTGACTCTGGAGTTAGCGGTTCCACGTTTAGACACCGCAGCACGTGCGGCGAAGTCGGAAAAACTGACCAGTAAGAACTACGACAAGAAGCTATTTGCTAAGTTACGCAAGCTGCGTAAATCGATTGCTGATGAAGATGGTTTGCCACCATACGTGGTCTTTAGTGACGCGACTCTGATTGATATGGCGGAGATCTTGCCAACGTCTTACGGCGAAATGCTGGCAGTGAGTGGCGTTGGTCAGCGCAAACTAGAGAAGTACGCCGACCCATTCCTCGATTTGATTCAAGAACACATTACTCACCACGGATAAGGAACCAAGATGCAAAAGGAATTTGGCTTAGCGGATTACATGGCACAAGAAGGGCGCTTAATCATTACCGCGCCGAGCTTTGACCTTGATAGCTTTCCTGCTTTAGGTGAGCGTTTAGTCGGCTTGCTTTCTGCTACTGTGGTGGAAAAGCAGTGGGATGCGGACATTCACTCTTGGTTGATTGACTTTGAAGGTTGCCGACTGTTTATGAAAGCAGAGCATTACAGCGAAGCGATTTGGTTTGAAGCGTTAGCGATTGAAGAGAGCAGGGAAGAGTTGGATTATCTTGCAGGGTTGTTCCAGCGCGGCTTCTAAAAATAGAATTTTTCTAGAGAGGGTGTTTCACATGAAACACCCTTTTTTATGCTTAAACGTTTGCGTCAAACAGACGACTTGCGGCGAAAAGTGGTTAATGTATAATCGCCCACCGCTTCGCTCAGAATGAGCCAAGCCAGTTTATTTTTCATTTTACATTGTTGGTAAGAGCCACTTTATTCAGTGACTCGATTTGGGTTCCCTCACCCCCAAACCAAACTAAAAAGGTATCGCATGAGTAACTTTACCCCTGCGCAGCAGCGCAACGCCCTTATCTATCTGGTTCTATTCCACCTAGTCATTATTGCATCTAGCAATTACCTAGTTCAGCTACCGTTTACTATTTTCGGTTTCCATACCACTTGGGGTGCATTCACTTTCCCATTTATCTTCTTAGCGACTGATTTAACTGTGCGTATTTTCGGTGCTCAGTTGGCGCGTAAGATCATCTTCTTAGTGATGTTGCCTGCTTTGGCAGTGTCTTACTTCTTATCGGTGGTGTTCTTCGAAGGTCAATTCCAAGGTTTTGGTCACCTGGGGGAATTTAACTTATTCGTTGCTCGTATCGCGATTGCTAGCTTCATGGCGTACCTACTTGGTCAGATCATGGATGTGCATGTGTTCAACCGCCTACGCCAAATGAAACAGTGGTGGGTAGCTCCAACGTGTTCAACGCTTTTCGGTAATGCACTTGATACCATCGCTTTCTTCGCCATTGCGTTCTATCAAAGTCCAGATCCATTCATGGCGGAGCATTGGACGGAAATCGCGCTGGTGGATTACGGCTTCAAACTGATTATTAGTCTTGGTTTGTTCGTTCCTATGTACGGCGTATTACTGAATTACCTCATTAAGAAGCTGACTGCGGTGAACCCTGACTTTAAGGTGACGACAAGCGTTCAGTCTTAATATCAGTGGGAACCCCGAAAGCCGCTTGCTCAAATCAAGCGGCTTTTTTGTGCCTGTTTACTTGGGTTTAGAGCGTTTTGTACAACGTGGTGAGTAATTAGATCATAGGTGTCCAAAAGCTCCCTAAGCTGTACGAAGGTAAAAATGAGCAATAAAAAGGTCCCGAGTGAGACCTTTTAATCGAAGATACGGAACGTAGAGGAAGCTCGTTGGTGAAATGGCTAAAAGAGCATCTTCTCAATCAAAATGGCTTTTTGCGCATCGAAGGCGCCAAGTTGCAGGCCGTTCTCCCAACTGATGCTTTGATTGAACATCGCCAGCATCAAACCGACACTGCGTTGATTGGCGTCCTGCCAGCAATCAGATTCGCTGTACTCTCCATCATTTATCGCGTTGCCATTAACGAGAATGGGCTCGAAACGCCATTTTTCGCCGACACGGTAGTAGCCTTTACTGGTTAAGGTCTGGTTGGATTGAATCGTTAAAATGTGCTCGATGCCCGGCTCACCGGTTAATTCAAATACAAATCTTAGCTGGTGGTCGCCACATTGCAGCTCAACGATCAGTTGGCCGTTTTCCTCAATCAGTGTTGACTGAGAGTAGTCTCCGAAGCAGTGCAGCAACCAAGAAATAGGGTGACTGGCTGTTTCAAGAAACCACTCTTTGAGTGTGAAGGTGCCCGGTAGGTTAACTTGGGTGATTAGATTGACCACACAAGGTTGGGTTTGCGAGGTGAGCCATTTCTCTATCGTCTTGGCGGTCTCTAGCTGAGCAAAGGCGTAATTAACCAATAGGTTGGAGTTCGGTTGCTGCCAGTGAGTGATGTCGGAATTCAATCCCACCAATGGCTTTTCACAAATCAGCTTGGTTGAACCTAACGTCTTTATGATCTCTGCATGAGTATGCGCAGGTGTCGCGATGGTCACGACATCGAGTTGTTTGAGTGCGCTGATGTTCGTTTCTGCCTTTAGGATTGCTTCCTCACTGCACGCTTGCTGAAGCGGTTCTATTTGGTTGGCGCATAACGTTGTGACCGATACACCATTGTTTCGATAGTGGGGAATGTGCGTGCGTCCCCAGTTGATGCCTATGATGCCAGCTTGTTTGATTTGCTCTGGCTTGTTGAAACGTTCACTCAATGGCGGCAAGGCAATTCGTTCATCTGTTAGACGTTGGTCATGGTGATAATCATTGCTTGGCAGCACTTGCCATGGCTTGTTGTAATGCTGCTTGAGTGCACAAACGAGTTCGTAGAAATTCCACTTATCCTTTAAGTTGCTATCAAGATGGTATAAACCGGCTTCGTTCCGCTCAATAAGCTGCAAAAAGGCGAGTGCAGTATCGTCCATATGAGAAGTCGCGGGATACCAAGCTGTGCTAGCGGTAATAACGCCGTACTCTTCATATTGGCGGTCGAGATGCGCCAACATGTTATTGCCTTCTGCTTGGTGATGGAGCTGCCAACCAATTCGAGCAACCATCGCATCTGGATTTGCTTGCCAGATTGCATCTTCACAACGAACTTTGTATTTGCCGTAATCATCTTGGGTGTTTCTTTCTTCAAAGATGCCATAAGGCCCGTTTTTTGTGGCATCAAATACCATTGCTGTGCTGACAAAGAGGTAAGGAATATTATGGCGTTTGCATTGCTCACCAAGCCACGCTGCCCACTCTTCACTTCCCATCGCCATATGGCACACCGCATTGATGTGGTGTTGCTGCCAAAATTGTTCACTTTGCTGTAGATCATCCGGCGGGATTTGGTGGTGATTCCACTCCAATATGTTCCAGCCGCGTAGGTGAAACTGATGAGCGACTTTTGGGGCGAGGGTGCCAGTTAAGCCAGTCATTAAAACGGTTTTCATGATGGTGCATCTTGGTTGGCTAAATTGTGTTTATCAATAAAGCATGGCTGTTTTTCGATGTAGAGCGGAGAAGCTGAGATTTTTGCTGGGCAGCACGTTTTGTAGGGGAAGTAGATGCAAAAAAGCCCAAGCGAACGCCTGGGCTTAATACGTTATGACAGAAGTGGTCGATTATATTGCTACGACGCTTAACGGCCAGCCGATGTCTGTCTGACGGTTGGATTCAATTTCCAACTCAGCCGCAGTCAGTGGGTTTTTCTCTAGCCATTGCGCATCAATGTGTAACGTTAGATTGTCGCCTTCAACTGTTAGAGTCACATTTGGCTCTAGATCAGGATTGCGACGATGGCTGAGCAGAACCGCAAGACGCAACAGTCTCAATACTCGTTTGGCACTTGAGCCTGATAATGCATGCTGCTCAGGTAAAGAAGTGAGCTGTTCGCGATAGCGACGAGCCACTTCACCAATAAAGAACTTCTGTGCGCGCGTGTAACCAGGCAGATCCAAATTCTGCAGCAAGTAAGCACTATGCTCTCCGCCTTTTTTGAAATCGATAGTTAAACCAATTTCATGCAGTTTTGCGGCGGTCTCGAGTAATATCTTGCCCTGAGGCTCTGTAATCCACTCATCGTCCCCAGCTTGCTGTAAAAGCGTGTGTGCCAGAGTAGCGACTTGTTCGCCGTATTGGTGATCGAGCTGATAGCGATTTTGTACGCTAGCGATAGTGCGGGCACGAATGTCTTCTTGGCGAAGCTCTTCAACCATCTCATACACTAAGCCTTCGCGTAGTGCGCCGCCAGCGAGTGTCATAGCATCGATTTCAAGCAATTCAAAAACGGCAATCAAAATAGAGAGGCCACTAGGGAACACTAATGCCCGCTCAAGTGTTAAGCCTTCAATATCGAGCTCTTCTAAATGGTCGGCCAACATGGCTTGCTTCTGTAGACGCTTGAGTTTGGAGTGAGTGATTACTTCGTCCATGCCTTGCGCCAGCATTATCTCTTGCAATGCCTGAACAGTGCCTGATGCACCAACACACACATCCCAACCAATTTCTGTATAACGTTCTAAAATCGGCTGAATGGTCTGTTTCGCTCCTTCAATTGCCGCGTCAAAGTTACGAGCATTCAATTGGCGATCTTTAAAGAAGTTTTCAAGCCAAGTCACGCAGCCCATTTTTAAGCTGGTCAGTGCTTTGGCTTCGAAACCTTCACCGATAATCAGTTCGGTACTTGCTCCACCGATATCGACTACAAGGCGACGACCACTACCGCCAGAGGTGTGAGCGACACCTTTATAGATAGTGGCAGCTTCTTCTTCACCAGTAATCACTTCGATAGGCTGGCCTAGAATTTGGTTAGCCTTTTCTAAAAACACATCTACATTGGTCGCGGTACGTAATGTTGCAGTACCGACGATGCGAATGTTTTGTTTAGGAATGTCCTGCAAGCGTTCCGCAAATAGACTTAAGCAGTCCCATCCTCGCTGCATAGCTTCCATACTAAGAGAATTATGTTCATCTAAGCCCGCTGCTAGACGAACTTTGCGCTTAATTTTAGCCATTGTTTGAACGCTGCCATCGATGTGACGCACAACGAGCATGTGAAAACTGTTCGACCCGAGGTCGATGGCGGCATATAGCGGTGATGATCCTGCTTGACTCATAAACGAACTCAGTTTCCTATTACGATTGTTTTGGTGCCGATTGACGCGGTTGGCGTGGACGACGTCCCTGCGGCTTACGGTTACCAGAACCAGAACGGGTACCGCCAGTATTCGTGCGGCGCTGTTGGTTGCGTGGTGCACGCATACGAATCGGAGCCGGTAGATCTTGAATCAGTGCCGACGAATCGTACTCTGAAACTGGGATTGTATGCTCAATGTATTCTTCGATTGCTGGTAGGTTAACCGCGTACTCTTCACAAGCAAAACTGATCGAATGGCCGCTCGCACCAGCGCGACCAGTACGGCCAATACGGTGAACATAATCTTCACAGTCGTCAGGAAGGTCGTAGTTGAAAACGTGCGTTACCTGAGGAATATGCAGGCCACGCGCTGCAACGTCAGTTGCAACTAAGATGTCGACATCACCTTTGGTGAATTGCTCAAGAATCTTCTCACGCTTCTTCTGCGGTACATCGCCAGTAAGAAGGCCTACACGGTGTCCATCGGCAGCCAAATGTCCCCAAACCGATTCACACTTATGCTTGGTATTGGCAAAAATGATAGCGCGATCTGGCCACTCTTCTTCAATTAGTGTTTGAAGCAGCGCCATTTTGTCTTCATTCGAAGGATAGAAAAGCTCTTCCTGGATACGGTGGCCAGTTTTTTGTTCTGGTTCGACAACGACATGCTCAGGAGTATTCATGTGTTCGAATGCCAGTTCTTGAACGCGGTAAGACAGCGTTGCTGAGAACAGCATGTTCAAACGCTCTTTTGGCTCAGGCATACGACGGAACAAGAAGCGAATGTCTTTAATAAAGCCAAGATCGAACATGCGGTCGGCTTCGTCCAGAACAACAGCTTGAATGTTGTTGAGGTTAAATACGCGCTGTTTGTAGAAATCGATGATACGGCCTGTTGTTCCGATCAGAATATCTACGCCGTCTTGCAGTTTCGCAAGTTGCTTGTCGTAGCTTTCACCACCGTAAGCTAGAGCGGTTTTTAGACCTGTGCTTTCAGTTAATGATTCTGCATCATTGTAAATCTGAATAGCGAGCTCACGTGTAGGCGCCATAATAATTGCGCGTGGCTGTGTAGGCTTACGACCTTCATGTTCCGGAGTCATCAGGAGGTGGTTGAACGTAGCAGTAAGAAACGCGAGCGTTTTACCAGTACCCGTTTGGGCCTGGCCTGCGATGTCTTGGCCGGTGAGCAGGACCGGCAACGCCAAGGCTTGGATAGGGGTACAAAATTCGAACCCTTTTTTGTCCAATCCTTCAATAACTTGGGGCTTTAAGCCCAAATCGGCGAACTTTTGCTCTGTGATATGCGTCTTTTTCATGGCTATAGAATATCAGCTAAAGCTTGCAATACGAAAGTAAATACATTCCAATAGGGCATCTAATTACTGGTTATCATCCAACCAGTTTCGAAAAACACATTGGAGTGGAAGATGAGTGATAAGATTTTGCAGCTAACTGATGACGGTTTTGAAAACGATGTAATCAACGCTGCAGGCCCGGTTCTAGTGGATTTTTGGGCAGAATGGTGTGGTCCTTGTAAAATGATCGCTCCTATTTTGGACGAAATCGCAGACGAGTACGAAGGCAAACTCACTATCGGTAAACTAAACATCGACCATAACGCAGGTACACCACCTAAGTTTGGTATTCGCGGCATTCCAACGCTATTACTATTTAAAGATGGTAACGTAGCGGCAACGAAAGTAGGTGCTCTGTCTAAAACTCAACTAAAAGAGTTCCTAGACGCAAACTTATAATCACCAAGTGATTACAGATAAAACCGTGCAAAGTTACAATGCACGGTTTTGTTTTTCTAACTCTGGACTAGAATACTAATTAGTGCTAACTTATCGCGCGTTAATTGAACAAATTTCTCTTCTTGGTCGATCCTGAGACCAAATCCATCTTAACTAGAAAACAGATCTTATTTTGACTAAACAAGAATCCACCACCATGAACCTTACCGAACTGAAGAACAGACCTGTGTCTGACCTTGTAAAACTGGGCGAAAGCTTAGGATTAGAGAACCTAGCTCGCTTAAGAAAACAAGACATCATCTTCGCGATTTTAAAAGCGCACGCGAAAGGCGGCGAAGACATCTTTGGCGATGGGGTTCTGGAAATTCTGCAAGACGGCTTTGGTTTCCTACGCAGTGCAGATAGTTCATACCTTGCGGGTCCGGACGATATCTACGTATCACCAAGTCAGATTCGTCGCTTTAACCTACGTACTGGTGACTCTATCGCTGGTAAAATTCGTCCACCAAAAGACGGTGAACGTTACTTTGCCCTTCTAAAAGTCAATACCGTTAACGACGATAAACCAGACAACGCCCGTAACAAGATCCTATTTGAAAACCTTACCCCTCTACATGCGAATGAGCGAATGGTTATGGAGCGTGGTAACGGTTCAACAGAAGACATTACAGCACGTGTTTTAGACTTGGCATCGCCAATCGGTAAAGGTCAACGTGGTCTGATTGTTGCTCCGCCTAAAGCGGGTAAAACAATGCTTCTGCAAAACATCGCGCAAAGCATCGCGTACAACCACCCAGAGTGTGAGTTGATGGTTCTTCTTATCGACGAACGTCCAGAAGAAGTAACTGAGATGCAGCGCCTAGTTAAAGGTGAAGTGGTTGCGTCGACTTTCGATGAGCCAGCATCTCGTCACGTACAAGTAGCGGAAATGGTGATCGAGAAAGCAAAACGTCTTGTTGAACATAAGAAAGACGTAGTTATCTTGCTTGACTCTATCACTCGTCTAGCTCGTGCTTACAACACCGTAGTGCCTTCATCAGGTAAAGTACTAACTGGTGGTGTGGATGCAAACGCATTACATCGTCCTAAGCGTTTCTTCGGTGCTGCACGTAACGTAGAAGAAGGCGGCAGCCTAACTATCATCGCAACGGCACTAGTAGATACTGGTTCTAAAATGGATGAAGTTATCTACGAAGAGTTCAAGGGTACAGGTAACATGGAACTGCACTTGAACCGTAAGATTGCTGAGAAGCGTGTATTCCCAGCGATTGACTTCAACCGCTCAGGTACACGTCGAGAAGAGCTACTGACGAAGACTGACGAACTACAGAAGATGTGGATTCTGCGTAAGATTGTTCACCCAATGGGCGAAATCGACGCAATGGAATTCCTAATCGACAAGCTAGCGATGACGAAGACCAACGATGAGTTCTTCGATGCGATGCGTCGTCAATAGTCTCAAATAGTCATTCTGCGAAAAGCCACCGTATATCGGTGGCTTTTTTATTGCTTTCTCCCGATAGAAGTATCAGAATGAAGGAAATGTTATCGGGAGGTTAACATGCAACAAGGAATGTTGTCGTCATTACTCCTGAGCTTGTCACTTATCACTCTACCTGCGACATTATCTGCCAAGGAAATGCATGAGTCTGTAGTAGAGCAGTGGCTTCAGGATACTCAAATACAGACTAAAGTCTCTGAACTGCTTGATTACGCTGTCAGAGATGAAGTCGACTCGCTTAAATTCGCCCTTGATAGACTTGCTTTGCCTCAACAAGAGGTGGTGCGCTTTCAATTATTGGAAAAGCTTGAAAAGCAAGATGTGATTCTCACGCCTCGAATGGCTCTGTTTGTTGAGTCCCAGATCCGTATGACCCCGACTTATCAAGTGTTAGAGCGAGGTGATGGGTATGAATTTAGTGTACCCGCTTTTAACTTTCCCGTTATTGCGAGTCGCTTGATTAAGCGTTGGAAACAAGACCAAAGTACCTTGGACTTTGTCTTACAAGCTGAACGAAGAGAGCTTAACTTAAAGCAATGGCTTACAGGGCCATCTCAACAAGCTCAAGCACGTGAAGCGCTTTTGATTCGAGAGTTAGACAGCTTATCACCCAATGCGCTTGCTGCATTAACGGCCCAGTTAACCAAAGCAAATGTGACCAGTTGGTTACCATCGACGGCCGTGATAGTCAGGTTGGCACAAGTTAGTCAGGATGAGGAAGTGTACAACTTACTCTGGCGGATGAAAGCTGATTACAACAGCCAGTCCGAACTTGAGCGTTTAGCTGCGGTTGGAGACGTTTTTTCCATTCAGCAATTGATGAATGCCACAGTTAACCCATCACTCAAGCCAGAAGCTATTAGTCTACTTACAAAATCTAACCCTCTATCTCCGCAAGTAAAGCAGTTTCTAGTTAGAAAAATGGCGTTATCAGAAGAAGCAACCATGGTTGCTCGAGAGCTTGCTCAACAAGGGCATCAAACCTGGTTGGAAGAGTTAGTATCTTCGAACCATCAGATAAAGACTCGGCAGATTGAACAAGTATTAAAGTAATCTGGCTCACATACCCACACAAAATAGGAGGATCTTAGCGTCCTCCTATTTGTTATACTGCGGACAGTTTAATCAGCCAGCATGAAGGCCTATGAGTTTTAAGGATTTACGCGAATTTATCGACCACCTAGAACAGAAAGGTCGACTTAAACGCATCACTCACCCTGTCGATCCCGCTTATGAAATGACAGAAATCAGCGACCGCACCTTGCGTGCTGGTGGACCTGCGCTGTTGTTTGAGAACCCAATCGGCTACGACGTACCTGTTTTGACTAACCTGTTTGGTACACCAGAGCGTGTCGCAATCGGCATGGGACGTGAAGACGTTAAAGAATTAAGAGAAGTCGGTAAGCTGCTGGCTTATTTAAAAGAACCTGAGCCACCAAAAGGCTTCAAAGACGCTTTAGAAAAACTGCCTGTGTTCAAACAAGTATTGAACATGCCGGCTAAGCGTTTACGTAAAGCACCATGCCAAGACATTGTTTGGCAAGGTGATGAAGTCGACTTGGATAAGATTCCGGTAATGAGCTGCTGGGCAGAAGATGTAGCGCCACTGCTTACTTGGGGCTTAACCGTAACCAAAGGTCCAAATAAGAAACGTCAGAACCTAGGCATTTACCGTCAGCAGAAAATTGCCAAGAACAAAATCATCATGCGTTGGTTAGCCCATCGTGGTGGTGCGCTTGATCTGCGCGATTGGATGGAAACCAACCCAGGTAAACCTTTCCCAGTTTCGGTCGCGTTTGGTGCAGACCCAGCAACCATTCTTGGCGCAGTAACACCAGTGCCAGATACGCTATCGGAATACGCATTTGCAGGTTTGCTACGTGGAAGCAAAACGGAAGTCGTGAAGTCAGTCAGCAACGATTTGGAAGTGCCAGCGAGCGCGGAAATCGTGATGGAAGGCTATATCGACCCGAACGAGTTTGCTGATGAAGGTCCTTACGGTGACCACACTGGCTACTATAACGAAAAAGAAAAGCACCACGTATTTACTATTACGCACATTACTATGCGTAAAGACCCTATTTATCACAGCACCTACACAGGTCGTCCGCCAGATGAACCAGCTGTATTGGGTGTGGCATTAAACGAAGTGTTTGTGCCTATTCTGCAAAAGCAATTCCCAGAGATTGAAGACTTCTATCTTCCGCCAGAAGGTTGTTCGTACCGAATGGCCGTCGTCACCATGAAGAAGCAGTACCCAGGACATGCCAAGCGCGTAATGATGGGCGTGTGGTCTTTCTTACGTCAATTCATGTATACCAAGTTTGTTATTGTGTGCGATGAATCGGTAAACGCACGAGATTGGAATGATGTCGTGAAAGCCATGTCAGAGCATATGGATCCTGTACGTGATACCTTGATGATAGATAACACGCCAATCGACTCGCTCGACTTTGCTTCACCAGTGGTTGGGCTTGGCTCCAAAATGGGCTTGGATGCGACCATTAAATGGGATGCCGAGCTGGCGACGCGAACCGAGGTCACTGAGCGAGACAGCAAAGCGATTACCGAAGCAGAACTAAATGAGTTGAAACAGCAACGCCCTGAGATTGTTGACGTCTATCTTCCAGTTACAGCAAACAACCAATTTGCTGTCGTGACTATGAAGAAAGACCAAGCTGGTCAATCCCAAGAATTGATGGAACATCTATGGGGCTTCTTTGCTCAGTACACGGATAACAAATTCATCATTTTGTGCGACGATGACGTTAATGCACGAGATTGGAATGACATCATTTGGGCGGTGACAACTCGAATGGACCCAGATAGAGACACGATTCAAGTGCTTGGTAAGACTGAGAGTTCATCCCAATTAGGACTGGATGCGACCAACAAGTTCGAATCTGAAGTCACGCGCGAGTGGGGTACGCCTATCAAAAAAGATCCTAAACTTGTGGCTAAAGTCGATGAGATTTGGGACCAGTTAGGTATTCTATGAGTCATCAAGTCCACCTTCTACCAATGGACGTTACGTTCCAAGTAAAAGAAGGGGAGACGGTGTTGGAAGCTGCGCTCAACAACAATATTCGCTTCCCGCACCGTTGCCAAGTTGGCGCTTGCGCCATGTGCATGTGTAAAAAGCTAACGGGCGAGGTGAGCTATCACCTCGAACCGATGCTAACCGAAAAAGAGCAACAGCAAGGTTGGATATTCCCTTGCCAAGCCTATACAGAAAGTAATTTAGTGCTTACTTTTGACGAGTAAGCGAGAGGAACACCATGACCATCCAATGTAAAGTAAAGTCTATTCAGCCGTTAGCTTGTAATACTTACCAAATCCTTCTTCATCCAGAATCACCAGTGCCTTTTAAAGCGGGTCAGTACCTAATGGTGGTGATGGGTGAAAAAGACAAACGTCCTTTCTCTATCGCAAGCAGCCCTTGTCGTCATGAAGGTGAACTTGAACTGCACATCGGTGCGGCGGAACACAACGCTTATGCACAAGAAGTTGTCGAAGCAATGCAAGCGGCGCTTGAAACTGATGGTCAGATTGAAATTGATGCGCCACATGGCGATGCTTGGGTTCAAGAAGAAAGCGAACGCCCATTATTATTAATTGCTGGTGGTACAGGCTTCAGTTACGTTCGCTCGATTCTGGATCACTGCGTAGCGCAGAATAAAACCAATCCTATCTATTTATATTGGGGGGCGCGCGATAACTGCCAGCTTTATGCTAAAGACGAACTGGTCGAGATTGCCGACAAGTTTGCCAATGTTCACTTTGTGCCAGTAGTAGAAGAAGCTCCTGCAGACTGGCAAGGTAAAGTTGGTAACGTGCTACAAGCTGTAGCTGAAGATTTCGAAAGCTTAGAAAACTACGATATCTATATTGCAGGTCGTTTTGAAATGGCTGGCGCAGCACGTGAACAGTTCACTCAGAACAAGAAAGCGAAGAGCGAACGTATGTTCGCAGACGCGTACGCATTCATTTAAATACGGCTTTTGATACAGAAAAAGAGGGTTTTTTACCCTCTTTTGTGCTTTTTTGATGAAATAGTCATCGAACAGTCAGTTTTTTCCATTTTTTTTCAAAAAAGGGTTGCGAACGGATCTGAGTTCCCTATAATGCGCATCCACCGACACGGCAGACGCGATAAGGCTTCAGCAGGGTCGGAGAGGTGAAAGCTTCTACGAAAAATAAAATTGAAAAAGTGTTTGACACTGTCAATTAAATCGCTAGAATGCACCTCCGCTTTGAGAGAAAAACTTCTCGCAAAGCAAGCTCTTTAACAATATAGACCTATCA
>NZ_JAWOTL010000029.1:0-44923 GCF_033338835.1 Vibrio sp. Vb0888 | reverse complement strand
TCTGTCGACCACACCACCCAAGGAATGGTACTTTGTTGTTCGCTACTCAGCCGAACGGTCAGAAACTCGCTCACTGATCCCTCCAAAACGACGGCGAACTACGGTCACCGTTTCTCTATTTGTACTTTGCAAAAGGCTTCGGATACGTACACGTGATTCATCCACCAACACTTGTGCATCCAATTCAAAAAAGGCGCTATCCACACCCAAATAGCCTTTGGCGTTTTTCTTTACATCTTCACTTAAGCCAGCCATTTCTGACTCTGCTAAAAATTCATCAATGCTATCCCACCCATCAAATGGGCGTTTTTCAATTAGCTGAATCGCATCACTACTGCTTAAGTTTGGTGAGAACATTGCCACCAAAATCGGAGCTTGCTCAACATCAATCGTATTCACGTTTAAACGCCAGTCATCACTTGGTAATGCACAGACCAACGGCTCCAATTTTTGGAAAATTTCACCACTCACCTGATAGACAGCCCGTAACTCGGAAGCATCTGCCATCCAACCATTTGATGCCAAATAGGAAGGCTTCATCGCTTCATATGTGCTGTCTTCAACCCCAGTAGTCGAACGGACAGAGTCATCAGCATCAATGTATTCCCAAGTAGAGTCTGCAATGATTTCTGCTTGATATGGCTCGACATCCAACTCTTCTAATAGGCGCTGCAATACATTCACTAAATATGGTCTTGTAATTTGCTGACCCGTTGGTTGCACACGACTCAATACATTTAGATTAAAGCACGCTTGCTTGTCTCTAATTCGTCCCGCCGCTTGACCATAATCTAACGGATAGACTTGCTCTTTTATCGCCCACGGTTGACTCATATTAATCGTGTCGGTGTCTTTATAACTTTGTTCGATACCCACTTTTGCTAGCGCCTCGACGCCAAGGCTGTACCAGTACGCTTGCTGGTAATTGATTTGATTAGCGCCTCGCTGAAACTGCAAGAACAAACGTTCCGACATGCTGGCGGCAACCGTCGCCATAATCGCCAGCAACATCAACACTATAATCAAAGCAACACCGCGCTGACGGTTAACCATTATTGCTGTCTCCTGAACTTTCCTCTTTCTGACTCAATGTGCCATCAGGAGTGAGATAAGTGCGGGCAATTTCTCCATAGTCTTTGAGAGTGAGAACAACAGAAACCGCTTTCGGCAGCGCTTTTTCTTCAGCCCACTCTTTTTTCCATTGCTTACCATCATAAAAACGCATATCAAATGACTCGACCTGCGTTAGCAATGGAGTAACAGTGCCTTGTTGCCCAACCGGCGTATCAGGATAGTGCCACCATACTCGCTGCAGTGTTTCTTCTTTTAAGCGATAGCCAACCTTGGTTACTTCTCCACGAGGGAACTGCTGCTGAGGGTTGTGCCAACCTAAACGGGCAAACATCAGTCCTTTGGTATCGGAGTCCAACAGGTAATCGGACCAAAAAATTAGCCGGCTAGAAGGCTCTTCACCATTAGTACGCGTTTGACGCATCGCCATTTGACGAAAATCGTTATCCATCATAACCATGGCACGCTGAATTTCGTTTAAGCGTTGGGTTCGTTCTTGTGATAGCGCATTGCTACGCTGTACTTGCGATACCACTTGGTACGCTGCGACACTTAAACTGGCAAAGATGGCAATCGATACCAACACTTCAATAAGTGTAAAACCTTTTACCCTTTGGCGCGTGTTTGCGCGGGGATGATTATTGCGCCACATAGCTTCGTACCGTTAATACAGGGCTCGCGCTTTTCTCTACCGAGACGCTCACATCAAATGCTTTCAGCAATGGCTGCGTCGTGGCGACTGGCGTGACTTTCCAGAACCAAGTGCGTCCTGCCAGCTCTTCTGTGCCGTTTTTCGCTTTGAGTTCTCCGGTATTCAACATCACATTTGCCATCTGATTATCCACAACCATGGCTGCAAACATTTTTTCTTCTAGATAACTGATTGTATTAATATGCTGGCTCACAGAGCGAATGACGCTGATGGCAGCGGTAGCGAAAATTGCCAGTGCGACCAATACTTCCAGTAAGGTCATGCCTCTCGTCCGGCGATGACTCAAATTTGGGCGAGCTTGCTTAAAATTGCGCATTCTCATCCTCTTTCACTTCTTCGCCCGGAGCTAATAACAAAATTTGTCCACTTTCTTTGCCAATGACTCGCCAACCGTCATTAAAGGCATCACCATTTTGCGGAAAAAAAGACAGGGTAAATGGCGTGACTTCGGCGCTGGAAAAGATAAACACTTGCGGTGGCTGAATTTTCTTTTCGTCCTCTTCTTCTGCGAACATGTCTTCATCAAAAAGAGAACCTGGTTTGAATAAGCGCTCATCATTATCCCAAGCACCACCTCCGAGCTCGAGTTGTAGCGTAATATCTTCTTCTAGCTTGGTTTTGCTCGGAATCTGCTTTAATTTCAGAGGCTGCCAACCTTCTGAGGTTAAACTCAGTAGAGCGTAGGTCGATTTGGTATCATCCACTCGAACGCCAAAATCTTTACCGCTCAGCACCGCTTCTTCATTGAGCAGCTGTAAACGCTGAAAAAAGCTTTGAGCATACTGTTTGGAAAGATCTTTTTGGCTAGTCGGTAACGTCGAGATCACGGCCACAGCCGTAAGAGATAGCAAAACCAGCACCAATAGAATTTCTATCAATGTAAAACCGTTATGTTTTCGCATTTGTTTCATTAGTGCTGGCTTAGGCTCAATTATTGGAAGTCTTGCATGTTCCAGTTGCCAATATCTGCAGCTGGACCTTCTCCACCCTCTTGGCCATCTGCGCCTAGAGTGAAGATATCGATTGTACCGTTATCACCTGGGCTTAAGTATTGGTACTGGTTGCCCCAAGGGTCATTAGGAAGACGTTTGATGTAACCACCATCACGGTAGTTGCGTGGCTCTGGGTTAGATGGCTTACTAACCAATGCTTCTAGACCTTGGTCCGTTGTTGGGTAAACGCTGTTATCCAACTTGTACATATCTAAGGCATTTTCCAACGCGACAATGTCCGTAATCGCTTTTTGTTGGTCAGCCTTCTCTTTGTTACCCAATAGGTTTGGAACAACAAAACTTGCCAAAATACCTAGGATAACCACAACAACCATCACTTCTAAAAGTGTAAAACCCTGTTGTTTACTACGCTTAAACTTCATTTTTTTCTCCGAAAGTTAGATTAAAGCCATGCCGTTAGTAGACACGTCTTAATTCGAAATTATCCACTCATCAAGTTATTCATTTCTAGCATTGGCATCAAGGTCGCCATCACAATGAACAACACTAATCCAGCCATTAATGCAATCAGCGCAGGAGTAAACACACCCAGAGCAATATTGACTGTTGATTCAAAGTTTTGATCTTGGTTATCGGCAGCCCGCGTCAACATGCTCTCTAATTCACCACTTTGCTCACCACTGGCGATCATGTGTAGCATCATTGGTGGAAACAAGCGAGTTTGATCCAACGCCTTACGCAGACTAGCCCCCTCTCGAACGTTATCCGCTGCAAGCAAGACTTGCTGCTTCACATAACGGTTAGACATAACATCTACCGCAACGCGCATACCCTCTAGAATTGGAATCGCACTGGAAGTACAGATCGAAAGCGTTCGTGCGAATCGTGCGGTATTCAAACCTCGAGAGATCTTACCTATTAGCGGTAAGCTCAAGATTTTTCTGTCCCAAGCTAAGCGAAAGTCTGGCTTTTGCAACGCCAGTTTGAGGCCATAGAAAAGCGCCACCAGCACAACGAAAATAATCAGCCCCCAATCTTGCACAAACTCACTGGCTGCCAGTAAAAATTGCGTCGATTGAGGTAACTCTTGGCCCATCTGAATGATGGGTTCAATGATTTTAGGAACAACTGTCGCCAATAAGAACGAAACGATGACAACCGCGAATACCACCAAAACTACAGGATAAATCATGGCTTGAAGCAATTTAGATCGCATCTTTTGGCGGTTTTCGACGTAGTCTGCCAAACGCTCTAATACGGTATCGAGGTGACCTGATTTTTCGCCCGCCGCAACCATGGAGCGGTACAGTTCATCAAACACATGTGGGTAATCGGCAAAACTGTCGGCAAGCGGATAACCCTCTGTTACTTTCGAGCGAACCGCAGCCAACATAGAACGAATCCTCGGCTTTTCAGCCTGCTCAGAGACCGCACGCAAACACTCTTCCAAAGGCATACCTGATTGGACTAGCGTAGACAATTGCCGTGTGATGAGTGCCAGCTCAGATGTTGAGACGCCGCGCTTGAAGCTGACTGAACCTGAAGACTTAGCCGATTTAGCTTTCGTCTCAACCACTTCAATCGGGATCATCCCTTGCTCTTTGAGTCGCTGGCGCACTTGTCGGGCGTTGTCCCCTTCTATCGTGCCTTTTTTATGCTTGCCTTTTGCATCTAGCGCTTTGTACTCAAATGCCGCCATTAGGTTTCCTTCGTCACTCGCATCACTTCTTCAAGTGACGTAATGCCACGACGCACTTTGCTTAAACCATCGCTGCGAATACTTGGCGTATGGGCGCGAACGGCTCTCTCAATTTCTTGCTCACCAGACTCTCGGTGAATCAACTCTTGTACTTGCTCATCAACCATAATGAGCTCGTGGATACCTGTTCGACCTCGGTAGCCTTTTTGGTTACACGCTTCACAGCCTTTTGCTCGGTGCAGTTCTAACGGTTCATGCGCTTCCATACCAAACAGTTTTTTCTGTTCCGCATCGGCTTCATACGGCTCTTTACAGCTTGGACAAAGCGTTCGAACTAAGCGCTGCGCTAGCACCCCTAATAACGAAGAAGAAATAAGGAATGGCTCAATACCCATATCACGTAGACGCGTAATCGCACCCACTGCGGTGTTGGTGTGGAGAGTCGACATTACCAAGTGACCCGTTAAGGACGCTTGCACTGCAATTTGTGCGGTTTCTAAGTCACGGATCTCACCGACCATCACCACATCCGGGTCCTGACGCAGAATGGCACGCAAGCCGCGCGCAAACGTCATGTCGACCTTTGGGTTCACCTGAGTTTGACCGATGCCATCAATATCAAATTCGATCGGGTCTTCAACCGTTAGAATGTTGCGTTCGTTGCTATTGATCTCTTGCAAGCCAGCGTACAAGGTGGTGGATTTACCAGAACCTGTCGGGCCCGTCACCAAGATGATACCGTGAGGGCGGCCAATCAAGTGACGGAAGTTGTCATGCACTGAAGGGGTCATGCCCAAACTATGTAAATCAAGACGAGTCGCGTTTTTATCCAACAGACGCATTACCACGCGCTCCCCATGAGAGGACGGCATCGTCGATACACGCACGTCCACCGCACGACCACCGATACGCAACGAAATACGGCCATCTTGAGGCACACGCTTTTCTGCGATATCTAGTTTAGCCATAACCTTCACACGAGAAACCAGCAAAGGCGCTAGCTTACGACTTGGGGTCAGAACTTCACGCAATACGCCATCGACACGGAAACGAATCGAAAGGGTTTTCTCGAACGTCTCAATATGAATATCCGACGCACCTTCTTTGATCGCTTCGCCCAACATGGCGTTGATCAATTTGATGATTGGCGCATCGTCTTCCGATTCTAATAAGTCTTCATCATGCGGCAGTTCTTCAGCCAAAGAGAAGAAATCATCGCTATCAGCACCAATATCTTCCATCAACTGACGCGCTTCAGACGAGTCGCGTTGATATGCTTCAGTCAGCTTTTTATCAAAGGCTTCTTTATCGATAGGTTGCGGTACGAAGCTTTTCTTTAATACACGACGGACTTCAACCAGAGCCGCAGGGTTAAGCGGCTCGACATAGTAAAGAATAGGTGGACGCTCAGGATGCTCTGTCTCCAGCACCAGTTTAAAGCGGTTGGCAAAACTGAATGGCAGACGACGCATACTTGGCGCTGTGTCTAACATATCAACCATTAGTTGTTTTCCATTTGATCAATAAACGCTTGGATCTCTGTTGGGTGCTGACGCTCCTGGCCAAAGGCTGGCATAACCGGGATCTTCTCGTCAGCCATCAACTTCAAACCTTGATCCGCTTTGTAAAGCTGTTCTGCGCGAATAAAGTTGTATTTACGCTGCGTAATACCGTCGGCCGTCACACCATCGCGAATAATCGTCGGCTTGATGAACACCATCAAGTTACGTTTTTCTGTTTGCGTGCTAGTTGACTTGAACAGATGGCCAAGTACCGGAATGTCACCCAATAGCGGCACTTTAGACTCACTTTCAAGTGCGCGTTCATCGACCAAACCACCAAGAACCAACATCTGACCATCTTGGATCATGACAGAGGTGTTTAACTGTCGTTTAGCAAAGCGAACGTCAACCGCACCGTTTGCGCCTAATACGTTGGAAACTTCTTGTTCAATGTTTAACTGTACAGAGTCACCTTCGTTAATTTGTGGCACTACTTTGAGTTTGATACCGACTTCTTTACGGTCAACCGTTTGGAATGGGTTGTCGTTGTTTGAGCCAGCCGTAGAGCCCGTAATAACCGGAACCTCTTCACCCACAATAAATGATGCTTCGCCATTATCCATTACGGTAATACTCGGAGAAGATAGAATGTTTGAGTTGGAGTCAGAAGCAACAGCACTAATTAGCGCTGTCCAGTCACCCATGACAATACTCATTGCCGCACCATTTACTCCGCTAAGTGCTGACGCTAGCGTAGAGTAGTCACCTGATTCAGTAACATCATATGGCGTTCGTTCGCCATTAGAGTTGGTATAGTATTCAGTTCGGGTTTGATCTTTTGCTTCTTCTAGACCAACCATCACCTGACCAATCGGGGCTCCTGAGTTACCGTACTGAATTACAGCACCCGTTTCTAATGAACCCCACTGAACACCTAGGTTAATACCATCACCTTCAGACATTTCGACAATTAACGCTTCAATAAGAACCTGAGCACGACGAATATCGAGTTGAGAAATGACGTCTTGTAATGCCATCATAATATCTGGTGGCGCTGTTAAAACTAACGAGTTAGTTGCAGCGTGAGCAGCAATGACGACCTCACCACGCGATGCACCTGATGTTTTCTGACCGGCTTGCTTTTCAGCTTGCAGGTTATCGGAAACACCTTTCAATACATCCACCAAGTCTTCAGCTTTCGCATTTTTCAGGTACACAACTCGGTTGTTACCTTTTGTCGCCATTTCAACATCAAGTTGACGAATCAAACGTTTCAAGCGGGCTCTTACTTTTGGATCACCAGAAATTAAAATCGCGTTAGTACGTTCATCGGCCACAATTTTAGGTTCAAGGAACTCTGGCGTGCTTTTCTGATTCGCACTTTTATTCAGTGCTTCGACAATGCGTACCATTTCAGCAGCAGATGCATTACGCAGCTCCACCAATTCAATTTCTTTATCACCGGCTTGGTCAACACGCTTGATGATCTCTGCTAAGCGATTCACTACTGCCGCACGACCAGTAATCAAGATAATATTCGCTGGATCATAATGAACCACGTTACCGGCACCGGCGTTATCAATCAGCTGACGAAGTAGAGGAGACAACTCTCGAACCGACACATTACGCACCGCGACAACTCGAGTGATAACACTATCGCCTTGCGCGCTGCCATCACCTAACACAGGGATTGCTGAGGTTTTTGAGTCTTTTGCTTTGATAACCTTAAGTACCCCATTGTCCATTTCTACGACTGCGTAACCGTATACTTCAAGGACATTAAGGAAAAAGCTGTAGTATTGCTCTTCGTTAAGAACGTCATAGCTGCGGACATCGATTTTACCGCGTACTGAAGGATCAACAATGATGGTCTTTTCGAGGTTACGACCCACTATGTTGATGAATTCTTGAATATCAGTGCCTTTAAAGCTCGCACTAAATTCGTTTGCCATTGCACCTGGTACGCAGAGTAAACTTCCTGCTAGTAGCCAAGCACTTTTGCTGAACCAATGTTTCACGTATGTCTCCCTGAACTTACGCCGGTTGCCTAAGTCTTACAATTGGATATAGATATCGTACTGTTGGCCGTCTCGCTCAACAGTTAAATTTAATTCTTGCGGATCGCTCATCACTTGCATCAGTTGTACTGAAGAAGACGGGTCACTTAAATCGATCCCGTTCAGTTGAACCGCAATATCGCCAGGTTGTAGCCCTACATCATTAAATAATGCGGCATCACGACCAGGTGATACTCGATAACCAACAATGTCTCCGTCTTTTTTGACGGGTGAAATAGTGATGTATTTAAAAACGCTTTGTGGATCTTTCGCAATTTCCTCGCGGATTTGCTCTAATTTCTCTCCAACGTCAGACGTCGCTGCTTCTGCTCGCTGAGCTTGCGCCCTGGCTACCTGCGGCGATTCAGATAGCTTCTTATATTCTATACCTTCCATCATTAAGGTCTCGTCTCGACCTTGGTTATCAATGATGACGCGATCCACCAATACCGCTTTTAGTGTCGCACGTGTCCCTTCGATTTCTTCACCCAAACCGTACGTAGCTTGCTTACCTCGGTTAGCAATAACAGCAAGGCTGGTGTTGGCATCACTACTTGCAACCGCACCGACCAGCGTAAGGTTAAGGCGCGTCTTAGGGGCGTCTTTAACAATAGGCTGTTCTACAACCGCCGCTTTTTGCTCAGTGTATGTACCGAATAGGTTGGCATTCTGAAGGGCATTAAAATCTATCGCGTCGCCTTTATTGCTCGCAGCAACGCTACTCGCCGATGGACGCCATTGCGGCACTTCCGACGATTGAGGTATGGCTAACCACACAATTTTGCCAAGTATCCATCCGGTTATCGCAATAAACAGACAGGTAAGCAACAAGCTAAGTTTGGCTTGAATGGTATAATGATTGGACTTGATCTGAGCCAGTAGCGGTCTGCTTGATAATCCTGCACTTAGCTCTAAACGTTTCACTGAATGGATTCCTTTATTCTAACGTCCGTCATTTAAGCTATAACGATAGCTATCGACTTTAAATTGCTAAATTTGCAATAAAATTATTACTCAACAAAGAGCAGTGAACTATATCACAAGTTGTCTTTCATACCTTTTTCTTATGCAGTTTTTGCCAACTCCCTTGAAAAAAATACGCCTTGACTCCATCTGTAGGTGAATAATCCATCACTCATTGCCGTATTCGGGCAGTGATTAGATAGCGTAGTGTTCTATGAGTTCCCTAAATGAAGCCGTTAGGCTAGATAAATGGCTATGGGCCGCAAGATTTTACAAAACCCGCTCCATCGCGCGTAACATGGTCGATGGCGGTAAAGTCCACTATAATGGCCAACGAAGCAAGCCGAGTAAAATCGTTGAAGTGGGCGCTGAAGTCAGACTTCGTCAAGGCAACGAAGAAAAAATCGTGATCATCGAACAAATCTCAGATCAACGCCGAGGCGCTCCCATCGCACAAACCTTATATCGCGAAACCAATGAGAGTATCGCGAAACGTGAGGAACACGCGACTCAACGTAAGCTTAATGCCCACAACCCAAGTCCGGAACGCCGCCCAGATAAAAAGCAGCGCCGAGACATCATTAAGTTCAAACACCAATAAAAGCCGGAATTACCAACGAGGAAAGCACTCCATGGCAAATAATGTTTTAAACCGCTACCTATTCGAAGATCTTTCAGTACGTGGCGAGTTGGTACAATTGGATGAAGCGTACCAACGTGTTATCTCCAGCAAGGAATATCCGGCAGCAATAGAGAAACTGCTGGGTGAGCTACTCGTTTCAACTACTCTTTTAACTGCCACTCTTAAGTTCGAAGGTTCGATCACCATCCAGCTACAAGGCGACGGTCCTGTGTCTCTTGCCGTTATCAACGGTGACCATAACCAACGTGTTCGTGGCGTAGCTCGCTGGGAAGGCGATGTTGCCGATGACGCAAACATTCACGATCTAATGGGTAAGGGCTACCTTGTGATCACCATCGAACCGAAAAACGGCGAGCGTTACCAAGGCGTCGTTGGACTAGAAGGTGACACTTTAGCAGAAGTGCTAGAAGGCTACTTTGCAAACTCAGAGCAGTTAAAAACGCGCCTATGGATCCGCACTGGTGAGCATGAAGGCAAAGCACACGCAGCAGGTATGTTGATTCAAGTGATCCCTGACGGCACTGGCTCTCCAGATGATTTCGAACATCTAGAGCAGCTCACTGACACAGTAAAAGATGAAGAATTGTTTGGTTTAGAAGCGAACGAGTTATTGTATCGACTATATAACCAAGACAAAGTACGTCTGTACGAGCCGCAACCTGTCGAGTTCCATTGTGGCTGTTCTCGTGAGCGTAGCGGTGCCGCAATCATCACCGTTGAGAAAGCTGAAATTTATGACATTTTGGCAGAAGTTGGATCAGTTTCTTTACATTGTGATTACTGTGGCACAACTTATACGTTCGACGAATCTGAAGTCACTGAACTGTATGCACAAGCTTCTACGGACAAGAAAACCCTGCATTAATTTACATAGCTTATCAAGCACGTAATTTACCCTACAAAAGGCCAGCTTAACGCTGGCCTTTTTGTGATCAACCCCTCGTAATAACTAGCCTCAAGCGTAATAAAACAACTGCTTAATTTTAAACAATTAATAATGATTTTGCCCTAGCGCAAAGGATTGCGTGCACGATAGACTATTCCCACCAATATGTGACGGGTTACCTAAAACCTTATTGAAATCATGGGTAAATTTTGAGCTATCTCCCTGTTTTCTCCCCGCCCCGTTGCTAGCATGGTGAGCAGATTAAAATTAAAACATTCTTACAAAATCCCTACAAAATCCTTATAAGGAGCACCTATGACCGTTATGGAACATACTAAGGCTGCAACACTTGATCTAACCAAGCACGGACTGCATAACGTAAAAGAGGTTATTCGCAACCCAAGCTACGAAATGTTGTTTGAGGAAGAAACGCGTGAAGACCTAACCGGTTATGAGCGCGGCGTGGTTACTGAACTAGGTGCGGTTGCCGTTGACACTGGCATCTTTACTGGTCGCTCACCAAAAGATAAATACATCGTCAAAGACGCTACGACAGAAGAACATATGTGGTGGACGTCTGATCAAGTGAAAAATGATAACAAGCCAATCACTCCTGAAGTGTGGGACGAGCTAAAAGAACTGGTCACAAACCAGCTTTCTAACAAACGCTTGTTTGTTGTTGACGGTTACTGTGGTGCAAACCCAGATACACGTTTGAGCATTCGTGTTATCACAGAAGTCGCATGGCAAGCGCACTTCGTTAAAAACATGTTTATTCGCCCGACAGAAGAAGAGTTAGCGACATTTGAACCAGACTTCGTAGTAATGAATGGCGCAAAATGCACTAATCCAAAATGGGAAGAGCAAGGCCTGAACTCAGAAAACTTCACCGTATTTAACCTAACCGAGCGCATGCAACTTATCGGTGGTACTTGGTACGGCGGTGAAATGAAGAAAGGTATGTTCGCCATGATGAACTACTTCCTTCCACTAAAAGACATCGCATCAATGCACTGTAGCGCTAACATGGGCAAAGATGGCGATGTAGCGGTATTCTTCGGTCTATCTGGTACAGGTAAAACGACCCTGTCGACTGATCCTAAACGCGCGCTAATTGGTGATGATGAGCACGGCTGGGATGATGACGGTGTCTTCAACTTCGAAGGTGGTTGTTACGCAAAAACCATCAAACTTTCGAAAGAAGCAGAGCCGGACATCTACAATGCAATTCGTCGTGATGCACTGCTAGAAAACGTAACAGTACGTGGCGATGGTTCTATCGACTTTGATGATGGTTCGAAAACAGAAAACACACGTGTTTCTTACCCTATCTACCATATCGATAATATCGTTAAGCCAGTATCAAAAGGCGGTCACGCGAATAAAGTGATCTTCCTATCAGCCGATGCATTTGGCGTACTGCCTCCAGTATCTAAATTGACACCCGAGCAAACTAAGTACCACTTCCTGTCTGGCTTTACCGCCAAACTAGCGGGAACAGAGCGCGGTATTACTGAGCCAACACCAACTTTCTCTGCTTGTTTCGGCGCGGCGTTCCTAACGCTTCACCCAACTAAATACGCAGAAGTACTGGTTAAACGCATGGAAGCAGCAGGCGCTGAGGCTTACCTAGTGAATACTGGTTGGAACGGCACTGGCAAACGTATCTCTATTCAAGATACACGCGGAATTATTGATGCCATTCTTGATGGTTCGATTGAAGAAGCACCAACTAAGCACATTCCAATCTTCAACCTTGAAGTACCAACGTCACTACCAGGTGTGGATCCTAGCATTCTAGACCCTCGCGACACGTACGTTGACCCACTTCAGTGGGAAAGCAAAGCGAAAGATTTAGCAGCGCGCTTTATCAATAACTTTGATAAGTACACAGACAACGCTGAAGGTAAATCCCTGGTTGCGGCTGGTCCTCAGATTGATTAAATCGAGTAACAGCGACGTCGCGTAAACGCAGTGAAAAGTTGGCATTAACTTATCACCTTTACGTAGGCCAAGTTACAAAAATTGCTTCAAGCCCCTCTTTTGAGGGGCTTTTTATTGAATACCACAGAATATTGATACAAGCTAAAGCCTATCTAGTTTTATTTCATAACACACGTAGGTTCTAGCAAAGATGAAAACAGCGCGTCGAGTTCTACTTCTGTTACTGGTTATCTTAGTTGCCATTCCAGCCGCTACGATTGCGCTGCTAACAACATCTTACGCGGACGCAACCTGGCGCTTGCTGTCAAACACCTTTTCTCTTCCCTTCCGGGCCGGAAGCGTGCGTTATGGCTTTCCCTATCACCTAACTTTACAACGCGTGAACACCAGCGGAGACGATGCGTCTTACATCGAGCAAGTCGATTTATGGATGAATCCCGATGTTTATCGCGATGGTAAATGGATCGTTGATAGTTTATTGATTGATGGTATGAGCTTGCAGTATGGCGCACCAAAGCTCCCACCTTTAGACAACGTTTTATTCCATCAAATCGCGCTCAAAAATATTGATTACGCCGACGAGCAGTTCTCTGCCAATGGCATTGACCTTCAAATTCAATCACCACAATGGAATGGTCATTTAATACCATATGGCGAAGTTCAACTTGCAGCTGACCAACTCTATTGGAATGGCGAAGCCTTTAATCAAGTCTTAGTCGATATAGACTACAAACCGCAAGACAGTACGCTTTATGGCACCTCTTTTAACTGGCGTAACAGTCAAATATCTGGGCAAGGGGAGCAGTATCCTCAAGGCTGGTCTTTAGTAAATGTGACCATCAACAAGCTGAAACTGAGTAATACGCAGCGCCAATCACTGCTTGCAAAACCTTGGCACGATCTACCATTTAGCATTAATCATATTAATAGCTTAGATTTGCTTAACGCCGATATTGAATGGGGCGACTGGCACTGGCAGAACTTGGATCTTTCTGTGGAAAACGCCACGCTGCCACTGTCTCTCTGGAAGACAAAAGCTCAAGTGTCATTGCAGGCGGATAGCGTTCGATTCCAGCAGCAAACCGCAATAGAGCCACGTTTGAGTGCCGCTATCGAGCCAGGAGTAATCCAGCTCAACGAGCTCAGCTTAGATTGGCAGCAAGGTCGAGTGCAAGTTTCTGGATTGTTCACGCCAACACAATGGAAGCTCAAAGAAGCCTCTATTCAAGGCCTCAAGTGGGCAACACAGCCAGAAGACAACCTAAATTGGTGGCACGCCGCCACCAGCGAGTTAGAGCATGTTGCAATCGAACGACTCGACATTGAGCGCAGCCAAATTATCCAGCTATCTCACGAACCTTATTGGCAACTTTCCGGTTTAAATATCGAAGGGCAACAGCTTGATATTAAACAGTCTGCTCAACGTTGGGGCCTTTGGCAAGGCGAATTGGAAGTCAGCGTTGTCAACGCCAGCTATGACCAAATACTCACGTCTCACGCAGCACTTGCCATGCAAAGCAAAGATGGCTTTTGGCAATTGACTCGCCTTTTTGCGCCACTCGAGCAAGGCTACGTAGAAGGCATCGGACAAATAGATTTGAGTACCCCGAGCCAACCTTGGGCGCTCAACGTCAATGCTGATGGTATTCCCTTATCGCTCTTCCACGATTATTTTTTACCCGACACACTGGCTATTGATGGTTTTTCCGATCTCAGCCTCGATCTACAAGGGTTATCAGGTGATCGCAACATGCTGGCCTACAGCTTATCGGGTGAAGTGGAAGCCAATCTCCGAGATACCCGCTTGAAGTCCCAAGCGGATCATTCGCTCAAAGCCATTACCTTAAGTCCACTGCGTTTAAGCGCGCAACGAGGGGAAGTTGCCATAACGCCGGTCACCATCTCAGGAAAAGCCATAAGTGGTAAGGTTTGGGGAACATTTGATATGGCCAACAACCCGCTAAGTGGCATTACTTATCAATTGGAAGAGTCGTGCGGAAACATTGAAGGCGATCTACTAAGTGGCGAAACCCACCGTAATGAGTGCGTGAACGCATCAAAACTGGCCGAGCCTACTGATATTGAGACTCCACAGAAAAATGAACCTTCCATCGAGCAGCCAATCGTAATTGATAACATCAATTTGGAGACTCAAGAGGAAGAGCTTTACGAAGAAGTTATCGAAGAAGATGAAGTACCCGACACGAATTCCGCAGCAGAACAAACCCTCTCACCGACAGAGCAAGAAGGTGAAACAGATAAGCGCCCAGCAGATCAGTCGGCGCTTACCCCATCAGCAACTGAGTAACTGCGAGTAGTTCGGTATCAGCATATAGGTACCGACAAAATCAACAGCTGGCGTGTCACCACTATAAATCACTACGTGAATAACGATGCGTGCTTTGCGTCCCGACTCCAATCGGTCTAGGTCACCACTGATCCCATCCAACGAAGTACTCGCCACGGGGTTTTGTTCGACTGGTTGACGATAGCGAATCGAGCTGTCGGCCAACACAATATCACCGTGCAGCCCACGCTCTTTAAGCAGCAGCCACGTCATCCCCCACCCTGTCAGGGTTGCTAAGGTAAAAGCTGACCCAGCGAACATGGTGTTATGCGGATTAAGGTTAGGATTAAGCTGCGCACAGCATTCAAACTGGTAACCCGTGTACTGGTTAATCTTGATCCCCATTTTGTCGCTAATTGGGATTTGTTGCTCCCAGCGCTGTTGAAGCTCAGTACACCATTCAGGGCGACGTAACACATTGGCCATCGGATCCAGTTGCTTCACCATTTGCTGATGGCGCACAGGGCCACGCTCATCGGTCAGCTCACCTCGACGCTCAAAGCCATTTTTTTCATAAAAGGCGATGGCATCTTCACGGGCATTACACACCAAGCGTTTCGCTCCTTCCTGGCGTGCTAACGACTCTAGTGCAACCAAAACCAGCGAACCCATCCCTTTGCTACGGCGATTATTTTTAACCGCCATATAGCGGATCTGGCCATCATTGTCCGGCGTAATGTATAAACGGCCAATCGCCATAGGACGACCTCGACCATCAACAATCATGCGGTGATGACTCATTTCGTCGTATTCATCGCGCTCTGAGCCGATCGGCATACGCCATGGCTCACGAAGCAGTTGCCAGCGAAACTGATAATACTTGTTTATCTGATTATCGGTTTTGGGAGTAATGAGTTTGAACATATCAATCCTTTGAAAGCACAACACTAATCAGTGTCGGAAAAATTACTCCAAGCCAATTCCATGAGCTTGGAGTTAAAGCTTAGACTATGGCGCCTGTGTTACCAGATTAGACCTGCAACCAAAACGTCACAGGACCGTCATTCACCAAGGACACTTTCATATCGGCAGCGAAGCGGCCACGCTGTGTGGGTAAGACTTCTTCACACAAGTCAGAAAAGTAATCATACAAGCGCTCTGCATCAACAGGATGCGCACCGCGAGAAAAGCCAGCTCGCGTGCCTTTTTTTGTATCCGCAGGCAGCGTAAATTGAGAAACCACCAGCACTTTACCTTCCACCTGTTTAACGTTCAGGTTCATCTTGCCTTCGTCATCTTCGAACACACGGTAGGTTGTAACACGCTCCATTAAACGCTTTGCTTTAGCTTCATCGTCGTCCTTCTCTACGCCCAATAAGACCAGCAGACCACGATCAATTTCTCCTACGACTTCACCATCCACGCGGACGGCTGCTTCACTGACTCGTTGAATTAGCGCTATCACTACTCTCGCTTCCTTCATCTGTTAACTGAGATTCAGCGGTCGAGTGTATCATGTCTAAATCTTCACTCCAGTGCTCTCGCTCACCAAGCGCAGCCGTAACTTCCGCCCCCAATAACACGATCATCCAGCATAAATACACCCAAACAAATAAGATAGGAATCGCCGCTAACGCGCCGTAGATGAGCTGATAAGACGGAAACTGAGTGATGTAAAGCGCAAAGCCTTTTTTACTCAACTCGAACAGTATCGCGGCGACTGCTGCCCCCATGGCACCATGAGCGAGGTGTACTTTTTTATTCGGCACTAGAATATACAAGCCAAGAAAAGCAAAAAAGGACAGCAACAACGGTAGCCAACGCAGAAATAAATTAAACGCACCAGATAATGTCTCGTTCTCTAAAATTTGCAGCGAAGTCACGTACGACGTCGCCGCAATACTCGCACCGACCATGATCGGCCCTAACGTGAGTACCATCCAATACATAGAGAATGAAAAGACTAAACGGCGCTTGTCTTTAACTCGCCAAATGTAGTTTAAGTTCTTATCAATGTTGGAAATCAGCATGACCGCTGCGATGAATAAAAACCCACCGCCAACCGCGCTCATTTTGCCCGTATTCGCCACAAATTCCTGTAATGCCGTATGTACAGCTTCTCCAGAAGCTGGCACAAAATTCTCAATAATGTAGCCTTGCAGCACCTCACCAACGTTCGCAAAAACGGGAAATTTCGACAATATTGATAACAATACCGTCAGCATTGGCACGATGGATAACAAGGTAATGTAGGCAAGATAGCCCGCGTTCACATTCACACGGTCATGCGTTAATCGCTTAAGAAGATACTTAAAAAACGCGACGCAACTTGGCAGTAGATTGATTAATCTCGCCTTGTAACTCTCTGATAACTGGTTCATAGTTCATCCCATAATTAGCGCCGAGGACATAAGAATGCCTTATTTATTAGCAATTGTACTATCAATTTTCACTTTAACAGGGTGTCAATCTGCTTATTACTCAGCAATGGAGCAGGTTGGGTATCATAAACGAGATATTATGGTCGACCGCGTCGAAGATGCCAAAGAATCTCAACAAGATGCACAAGAAGAATTCACCAGTGCACTTGAAGCCTTGTCTGCGATCACCAACTTTGATGGTGGTGAGCTAGAAAATGTCTACAACAACATCAATGACAAATACGAAGATAGCGAAAAAGCGGCTCAAGACGTACGTGACCGTATTGCTGCGATTGAAGACGTATCCGGCGCACTGTTTGATGAGTGGCAAGATGAGCTAGAGCTGTACTCGAGTGCGAAACTGCGTCGTTCAAGCGAGCAAAAACTACGTGAAACCAAAGCCTCGTACAAAACCATGCTTAGCGCTATGAAGCGTGCAGAGAAAAAGATGACACCGGTACTGGATACGCTACGTGACAACACGTTGTACTTAAAACACAACCTTAACGCCAGTGCGATTGGTTCTTTGCAAGGTGAGTTCTCTAGCTTAGAGAAAGACATTCAGTTTGCGATCAAACAAATGAACGAAGCGATTGCAGAGTCCGATAAATTCCTACAAAAGCTCAATCAAAAGTAAATGATTTAGACCTCCTCCAAGTGAGGAGGTTTTAGTCGGCGACCTCACCGAGTAAACCGATGACTCTTCGAACAAAGCCTACCCTCTCTGGTACAGTTCCCCATGGCACTTCTACCACTTCATAACCCAACTCAGTATAGACACTCACTAACGACTGATGAATCTCCAATGCTTCTTCAAAGCTGTGCGGACGCACTTCATCTTGTACGTAAATGGATGCTTCAGGTCGACAAGTAAACACCTGACTATGGTACCCAGCGCTTTCGGTTAAGAAAGCTTGGTCAACCTTACAGCCGCCCACTTGTAGGTATGCAATGATGTCGGGGATGGCGCGATCAACAAACGCAACATCATGACAACGCGCATCACTCTTTTGTTTGTCCATCAACCCAAGGCATAACTTGGCAAACTCAGGTAAATTCGTCCACGGCAAAATACCATTTTCTAACTGGCTTTGCTGCTCAATCAAGTCGCGAGACCCTTCAGGAAACGTGGCATAACCACACGCGTCTAGCGCATTCAGCAGTGTTGTTTTTCCCGCACCAGGCCCACCGGTGATAATAATCGGGTTCATATTCAACTCCAGAAAACAAAAAGCCCCGAGCATAACTCGAGGCTTCTTCTTAATTGAATCGCTTAACGAAAATTATTTCGCGCCACGAGAAGCACGCTTACGGTCGCTTTCCGTTAGGAACTTCTTACGGATACGGATGCTTTCAGGCGTTACTTCTACTAGCTCGTCGTCATCGATGAATTCTAGTGCTTGCTCAAGAGTCATCTTGATAGGCGGAGTAAGAACCTGTGCGTCATCTGTACCAGATGCACGAACGTTGGTTAGCTGCTTACCTTTCAGTGCGTTTACCGTTAGGTCGTTGTCACGGCTGTGAATACCGATAACCATACCTTCGTAAACTTCAACACCGTGACCGATAAATAGACGACCACGCTCTTGAAGGTTGAACAGTGCGTTAGTTAGCGCTTTACCCATCGCGTTCGCGATTAGTACACCGTTTACACGTTGACCGATGTTACCGCCTTTGTGAGGGCCGTAGTGATCAAACGTATGGTAAAGAAGACCTGAACCTGAAGTCAGTGTCATGAATTCCGTTTGGAAACCGATCAGACCACGTGATGGCATAACGAAGTCCATACGCACACGACCTTTACCGTCTGGAGACATGTCTTTCAGCTCACCTTTACGTAGGCCGATGTTCTCCATGATGCCGCCTTGGTGCTCTTCCATTACGTCGATAGTTACCGTTTCGAACGGTTCCATCAACTGACCATCTTCTTCTTTGATGATTACTTCTGGACGAGATACTGCTAGCTCGAAGCCTTCACGACGCATGTTTTCGATCAGGATAGAAAGGTGAAGTTCACCACGACCTGATACGCGGAATTTATCTGGATCGTCTGTTTGCTCAACGCGTAGTGCAACGTTGTGTACCAGTTCCTTCTCAAGACGCTCAAGGATGTTACGTGACGTTACGAACTTACCTTCTTTACCCGCGAATGGAGACGTGTTTACTTGGAACGTCATTGTTACTGTTGGTTCATCAACAGACAATGGTGGTAATGCTTCTACTGCGTTTTGTGCACAGATAGTGTCAGAAATTTTCAGCTCGCCAAGACCAGTGATTGCGATGATATCACCCGCGTTAGCTTGTTCCACTTCGTGACGCTCTAGGCCAAGGTAGCCCATTACTGTACCCACTTTACCGTTGCGAGTTTTACCATCAGCACCAATAATGGTTACCTGCTGGTTTGGTTTAACGCTACCACGAGTTACGCGAGCCACGCCGATAACACCAACGTAAGAGCTGTAGTCTAGCTGAGAAACTTGCATCTGTAGTGGACCATCAAGGTCAACATTTGGCGCGTCAACAACATCAACGATAGTTTGGAATAGTGGTTCCATGTTCTCGCCAGTTTCGCCTTCTTCTAGAGAAGCCCAACCGTTAAGTGCTGATGCGTAAACTACTTTAAAGTCTAGCTGGTCATCAGTTGCACCTAGGTTGTCGAACAGGTCGAACACTTGGTCCATAACCCAATCAGGACGTGCGCCAGGGCGGTCAATCTTGTTGATTACAACGATTGGTTTTAGACCGTGAGCAAACGCTTTTTGTGTTACGAAACGCGTTTGAGGCATTGGACCATCAACTGCGTCAACGATAAGTAGTACAGAGTCTACCATCGACATGATACGCTCAACTTCACCACCGAAGTCCGCGTGTCCCGGAGTATCTACGATGTTGATACGGTAATCGTTCCAGTCGATTGCTGTGTTTTTAGCAAGAATGGTAATACCGCGCTCTTTCTCGATGTCGTTCGAGTCCATGACTCGCTCTTCAGCTTCACCGCGAGACTCAAGCGTGCCTGATTGTTGTAGCAGCTTGTCAACCAACGTGGTTTTACCGTGGTCAACGTGCGCGATGATCGCGATATTTCTTAATTTATCAATCTGTGGAGTAGCCATGGATATTGATTCACTTAGATAGATGAAATGCCCCCACGCTGAGAACGGGTGCTCTCTGGCGACATTTGCTGATTAAAAAAACGGCCATAATGTACCAGATTTTAGCAAAAAGCCTAGAAATATGTGATCTACTCCCGAGCATTTCTGCGATTTTTACGCTTAATGCCCATTTTCTTCCTCAGAACGAATTGATTAAACGCAACTTTATTCTAATCGATGCATAATTCAAATTGACTCTTGCTCAAAAACTGGGCTGAATACGCAATGTACCTGTCACATTATGGTGCAACAATGATTTTTAGCACCATAATAGTGCAATCAAAGATCATTTTGGTGCAAGCAACTGCACCAAACTAGCATTCAAAAACACAATTGCTTGAAATTAATGGAATATTTTTTTTGGCACGGTTTTGGCTTTAGTTAAAACAGCATCGATTAATGAAAAGTCAAATTGATTAATCAATGCCAGGTTTCATGAATAATTCATAAATCGAGCTTTTACCGCTTATTAACACTGGAGGTTATCCAAGATGTCAGTAGAAAACGTTCTATCGCTGATCCAAGAAAACGAAGTTAAGTTTGTTGACCTACGCTTCACTGATACAAAAGGTAAAGAGCAGCACATTTCGATCCCTGCTCACCAAATCGACGCAGACTTCTTCGAAGAAGGTAAAATGTTCGATGGTTCATCAGTTGCTGGCTGGAAAGGTATCAACGAATCAGACATGGTAATGATGCCTGACGCATCTTCTGCTGTGCTTGACCCATTCACGGAAGACGCAACACTAAATATCCGTTGTGACATCTTAGAGCCTGCAACAATGCAAGGCTACGACCGTGACCCACGCTCTATCGCAAAACGCGCTGAAGACTTCATGCGTTCTACTGGTGTTGCAGATACTGTACTTATCGGTCCTGAGCCAGAATTCTTCCTATTTGATGACGTGAAGTTCTCGACAGACATGTCAGGCTCTTTCTTCAAAATCGACGACGTAGAAGCGGCATGGAACACAGGTTCTGACTACGAAGAAGGTAACAAAGGTCACCGTCCAGGCGTTAAAGGTGGTTACTTCCCAGTAGCTCCAGTAGATTCATCTCAAGACATCCGTTCTGCTATGTGTCTAGTAATGGAAGAAATGGGTCTTGTTGTTGAAGCGCACCACCACGAAGTGGCAACGGCGGGTCAAAACGAAATCGCAACTCGTTTCAACACGCTAACAACCAAAGCTGACGAAATCCAAATCTACAAGTACGTTGTACACAACGTTGCTCACGCGTTTGGTAAAACAGCGACGTTTATGCCTAAACCACTTGTTGGCGACAACGGCAGCGGTATGCACGTTCACCAGTCTCTAGCAAAAGATGGCGTAAACCTATTTGCTGGTGACAAGTACGGCGGTCTATCTGAAATGGCGCTTTACTACATCGGTGGTATCATCAAACACGCTCGTGCAATCAACGCATTCGCTAACCCATCAACAAACTCGTACAAACGTCTTGTACCAGGCTTCGAAGCACCAGTAATGCTAGCTTACTCAGCGCGTAACCGCTCTGCTTCAATCCGTATCCCAGTGGTACCAAGCCCGAAAGCACGTCGTATCGAAGTTCGTTTCGGTGACCCAGCGGCGAACCCATACCTATGTTTCGCAGCAATGCTTATGGCTGGTCTTGACGGTATCAAGAATAAGATCCACCCAGGCGAAGCGATGGATAAAGACCTTTACGATCTTCCAGCTGAAGAAGCAGCAGAAATCCCAACTGTTGCATACTCACTAAAAGACGCGCTAGCAGAGCTAGATGCTGATCGTGAGTTCTTAACAGCGGGCGGCGTATTCTCTGACGACTTCATCGATTCATACATCGACCTTAAGTCTCAGGACGTAGAACGTGTGAACATGACAACTCACCCTGTTGAGTTCGAACTTTACTACTCTGTGTAAGGTCGACACTGTGTAAAATGTAAACACAGCAATAAAATATTAGGCTCGCCTCGCAGGCGGGCCTTTTTTGTATTCGCCAGTCAAGCTTCGACGTTTAACATGAGGGGATAATAAAAATACGCTTAGAATTTTTTCCTTACAGGTCAAAGAGCTAAGCCATTGAAACGTGAAATCATCGAACAAGAGAAGGTGAGCAATGAAAGTTCAGCTTATTCCATCACTGTGTGCACTCAGCGGATTGTTAATCGCCTCTATCGCCTTCGCGCAGGTCGCGTATACGTGGGTAGATGAAAATGGCGTGGTTCACTTTAGTGATACGCCAAACAAAGGAGCAAAAGCGATCGCACTGCCAAACCTTGAAGCCAGCGCACCAGCTCCTGAGGTAGAAAGTACTGAATCGCTCGCACCTCAGACTACGCCATCTACTGCATCACAAAACAAGCCAGAGAAAACAACCGAGAAGCCTCTCCCATTACAACTCTCGATGCTGACTCCCAAGCACAACGAGGCCATCCGCAGTAATCGAGGCATCATCAATATTCAATTAGAAACCAATCGCAAGCTTGGTATCGGTGAGCAATTGCAATTGTTACTCGATGGAAAACCTTATGGTGCACCACAAAACCATATAGTGTGGCAGTTAAACAATATTGACCGAGGCACTCACACACTTGCTGTGCACGCGAAAAGAAGCGGCAAGCTTATTGCATCTACTAGCCCTATAACGGTGCATTTACATAAAGCAAGTGTTAAGCCGACCGTAAAAGGGGCAAAATAGAATATCTGGTGAAAAAAAATCACATCACAGCGATGCTTTTCACTTTTTCTTCTAAGATTTATTCGCCATACTTAACGTTCAATTGCACCATTATTGTGCATCGCACAATCTTAAAGCAAAACAAGGACGTAATGTGGATACCAGTCTTCCTAGTGCCATTCTCAACAATATGGTGACAGCAACGCTGATTCTTGATGATGGATTGGCCATCCGTTATGCCAATCCGGCTGCCGAATTGCTGTTTTCTCAAAGCGCCAAACGAATTATTGAACAATCACTTTCTCAATTGATTCAGCATGCGTCGCTGGATCTCGCGCTGCTCACTCAACCGTTGCAAAGTGGCCAAAGCATCACCGACAGTGACGTCACTTTCGTTGTTGATGGCCGCCCTTTAATGCTAGAGGTGACGGTTAGCCCTATCACTTGGCAAAAGCAGTTAATGCTTCTGGTCGAGATGCGCAAAATTGATCAGCAGCGCCGACTCTCTCAAGAACTGAACCAACACGCCCAACAACAAGCGGCGAAGCTGTTAGTCCGAGGGCTTGCACATGAGATCAAAAATCCGCTTGGCGGCTTACGCGGTGCGGCGCAATTGTTAGAAAAAATGCTGCCAGAGCCCTCTCTCACCGAATATACACACATCATCATTGAGCAAGCAGACCGTTTAAGGGCGCTCGTGGATCGATTACTAGGACCGCAGAAGCCAGGTAAGAAGACACAAGAGAATCTGCACCAAATTCTTGAAAAGGTTCGCCAACTGGTTGAATTAGAGTCACAACGCTCAATCATCATTGAACGAGATTATGACCCAAGCTTGCCAGAGATTTTGATGGATACAGACCAAATCGAGCAGGCAATGCTTAATATCGTCAGCAACGCCGCACAAATTCTTAGCCATCAAGAACACGGGAAAATAACCATTCGCACCAGAACGGTGCATCAAGCCAATATTCACGGCAAACGCTGTAAACTCGCTGCTCGTGTCGAAATCACAGACAACGGCCCAGGTATTCCACCGGAACTACAAGACACGCTGTTCTATCCCATGGTCAGTGGCCGCGAGGGAGGAACTGGATTAGGGCTATCTATTTCGCAAAATTTGATCGACCAGCACAATGGAAAAATAGACGTAGAAAGCTGGCCTGGTCACACAACATTTACTATTTATCTGCCGATCTGATTGCGCTAATGGACTTCAAGTCGCGTCAGTTTTTCGGTTTGCTGCAAGGATTACTACATGAGTAAAGGATATGTTTGGGTCGTTGATGACGACAGTTCAATTCGCTGGGTAATGGAGAAAACGCTCTCCTCTGCCAACATCAAATGTGAAACCTATGCCGATGGAGAAAGCGTGTTAATGGCGCTCGAACGCGAAGTGCCGGATGTTCTAGTATCAGACATTCGCATGCCAGGTATTGATGGGTTGGAGCTACTAAAGCAAGTACAGCGCGATTACCCAGACCTTCCCGTGATTATCATGACCGCGCATTCAGATTTAGATGCGGCAGTGAATGCGTACCAAAAAGGTGCTTTTGAATATTTACCAAAACCTTTTGATATTGATGAAACTTTAACTCTGGTTGAACGAGCCATTGCACACAGCCACGAAAACAAACGCGAGCAGCTCTCTCCAGAAGACATTCCAGCAGAAACGCCTGAAATTATCGGTGAAGCACCAGCGATGCAAGAGGTGTTTCGCGCCATTGGTCGTCTTTCTCGCTCCTCTATTTCAGTCTTGATTAACGGTGAATCGGGCACGGGTAAAGAACTCGTTGCTCATGCACTGCACCGTCACAGTCCACGTGCTAACAAACCTTTCATTGCGCTCAATATGGCGGCGATTCCCAAAGACTTGATTGAATCAGAACTGTTTGGCCACGAAAAAGGCGCGTTTACGGGGGCAAACAATGTTCGTCAAGGACGATTCGAACAAGCCAATGGCGGCACTCTATTTTTAGACGAAATCGGCGACATGCCATTGGACATTCAAACTCGTTTACTACGCGTTCTAGCTGACGGGCAGTTTTATCGAGTGGGCGGTCACTCTCCGATCAGTGTCGATGTACGAATTGTCGCGGCAACACACCAGAACTTAGAAAAGCTGGTGCACGAAGGTGACTTTCGTGAGGACCTATTTCATCGCTTAAACGTGATTCGCGTTCAGATCCCGGCACTGCGTGAGCGTAAGCAAGACATTGAAAAGCTTACACAGCATTTTCTTATCCGTGCGGCTGATGAGCTTGGTGTGGAAACAAAAACTCTCCACCCGTCGACTGTAGAGATTCTTAACCGCCTTGATTGGCCTGGCAACGTGCGTCAATTAGAGAATATTTGCCGTTGGTTAACCGTTATGGCCAGTGGTAGCGAGGTGTTACCAAATGACTTGCCAAGCGAACTACTAGAAGAGAAAAAATCCATTTCAGACTCTGCACATGGTAGTTGGCAAGAACAATTGGCGGATTGGGCACGGCATTCACTCGCAGCAGGAGATAAAGAACTACTTTCTTACGCTTTACCAGAATTTGAACGCATTTTATTAGAAGCAGCCTTAGAGCACACTAAAGGTCATAAGCAAGATGCCGCTAAAGTATTAGGCTGGGGGCGAAATACACTCACCAGAAAATTAAAAGAATTGTACTGACAATCACTTACGTGGTGCGTTAACAACGAGCGTCGTTTGTCACTCGATATTAATAAAAACATCAGTACAATTGTGGCGCACCACCATCTATGTGATTAGGCGATGTCTACTGCTACGACTCAAATTACACTGCGTACTGCTGTTCTGATTCCATTTGTCATGATCTTCTTACTGGCGATCGGTGTCATTGTCTACGTCCAAAAACAAAGTTACGAAGAAGTGGTCACGGATATCAGTGACAAGCAACTTTCCGTGTTAACCGAAAGCGTCCACGACCACCTCAATAGCTATCTACGTAAGCCTTTTACTGCGGTTATGGCTCTCGCGCACAACGTCAGCTATCACAACCTTTATCGCCCTCACGATACCTCAGACATTCAAAACTACCTGCTGAGTGCATTCAAAAATCTTTACCAATCGATACCGCAGTTGGATGTAATCGCATTTGGTTCAGAAAACGGCGACTTTGCAGGCTTTCGCCGCGAGCTTTCCGACGATTACACCTTAATGGTGCAAGATCGCCACACCGATGGTGATCTGGTTATTTATGGAACCAACCATGTGAGTAACAACATTCGAACGGTTATCTCCCAATACGATCCTCGCACTCGCCCATGGTATAAGCCCGTTGCAGATAGCCAAGACGCCACTTGGTCTGAAATTTATACCAACGCTGATGAACGCCAGGATATTACGCTATCAGCCATGACGCCGGTGTACAAACACGACCAATTTGCTGGTGTTTTGGTGACAGACATTCGTATCAATACATTCAACGAGTTCCTGCGCGAGTTAAAATACAACACTAAAGCGTCGGTCTACATCATGGACCCAGATCATCGTTTAATCGCTCACTCAGGCCCGGGAAGCGTCATCTCATGGGGCACAAAATTTTCGGATAAAGGGCAGCGTTTGCTTGCCGCTGAAAACGCAGACCCGATCATCAAAATCAGTGCGAGCCGCGTCCGGTCTTTCGATCTCAACAACACCAAGCAACCTTATACTTTTTCATTTGAACATGATGGCCAACGTATTTTCAGTCGGCTAACCCCGTATCGAGACCAAGATGGCTTAACATGGTTTATTGGCACCTCCATTTCGGAGTCCGAGCTTCTCGGCCTGTTACCGAAAAGCCAGCAAGAGAGTTGGCTCGTTGGCATTATTGTAAGCCTATTTGGGATCGCCATCAGTTGGATCATTTTCAACCGAGTTACTAGACCAATTAACGCGACGGCCGCCGCCGCTCAGCACCTGGCAAATGGGGATTGGGATAGCGGCATGCCAAAGCCTGGTTATGTGTATGAGACAACCGTACTGGTTCATGCTTTTAATGAAATGGCGAACAATCTAAGAGCTTCATTCAAAGCATTGCGTGAACAGTTGGTTTATGACTCTCTAACACGCTTATATAGCCGTCAGGGTTTGGTCGAAATCTGTGAAAATCAGTCTGATCTTTGTCACGGCAGTTTATTTTTACTTGGTATCAACAAATTTAGAGATATCAACGACAGTGTGGGTCATCACAACGGCGACCAGCTGTTGGTCAGCATCGCTGAAAGGTTAAAACAGCAGTTTCGTGACAACGCATTATTGGCTCGGACTGGTGGTGACGAATTCGCGGTGTTTCTCTCAAATGTCGACACGGAAACCAAAATTAAACAAACCGAGCGTCGATTACAGCAACTCTTTTCCACCCCATTTATGGTGGAAGGCGAAAATGTAGTGATGAAGATTTCACTTGGTATTGTACAAACCCAGCCAAACGAAACCATGCCTTTATGGTTACGCAACGCCAGCATCGCATTAAGTTACGCTAAACAAGACTCACTGACTGGTGTTTGTCACTACAGCCCAGAACTAGCGAGCGCTTCAAAGTTTCGTACACAAATGCTGACCAAGATCCAAACTGGCATTGAAAACCGAGAGTTTATTCCTCATTACCAACCGATTGTGGATCTCGTCAGTGGCACAGTGTGTGGCGCCGAAGCACTTGCGCGTTGGCATAGCGACTCAGGTATGGTGTCACCATTAGATTTTATCCCAATCGCGGAAGAAAGCGGCATGATCAAAGCCATCGGCCAACAGATTCTGTTACAAGCTTGTCGCGACACTTACCAAGCGATCGAAAGCAAACAGTGGCCGTCGGACTTCCAACTGCATGTGAATATCTCCGTTAATCAACTATCCTGCCCAAGTTTTGTTGATACGGTGACAAGCGTATTGGATATCACGAAATTACCAGCAAGTAACCTCACACTAGAGATCACAGAATCACGTATCATTGATAGCGCACCGACCACACTAGAAAATATGACTAAACTGCGTGAAATGGGTATTGGTATCGCGATAGATGACTTTGGCACCGGCTACTCATCACTGGGTTACCTCCACTCTCTGCCGTTTACCTGCTTGAAGATTGATCGCACCTTCATCAATCAACTCACACAAGAAAACTTAAACAGTTCAGTCGTCGCTGCCGTCATCAATATCACAGCAGGTCTCAAAACTAATGTCGTCGCGGAAGGTGTCGAGGATAGCAATCAAGCACAATTACTGCGCTCTTTAGGCTGTAATCAGGTGCAAGGCTTCTACTACAGCCGCCCTATGCCACTAGAAGAATGGCCAACACATTTGGTGAACATGAAGTAGAAAAGAGCGAGAATCGTTGATTTCCTAGTCATCCTCTACTGACAATCTACCCAACTGTTATTTATACTTAACTGCAAATCTTACCCATGTATTGTCACAGATGATGTTTGGGCCCTGTTCCAGTTCATAACTATCCGGATCGACAAAATGATAACGAAGAACCTTCCTCTTACTGATTTGCACCGTCACCTCGACGGTAACATTCGTACTAAAACGATTCTTGAGCTAGGCCAAAAGTTTGGCATTGCCCTACCAGCGTACGATATTGAGTCTCTCACTCCTCACGTTCAAATTGTCGAAGCGGAACCCTCTCTTGTTGCTTTCCTTTCTAAGCTCGACTGGGGTGTTGCTGTCCTGGGCGATTTAGATGCGTGTCGTCGTGTCGCGTACGAAAACGTAGAAGACGCGCTAAACGCGCAAATCGATTACGCTGAGCTGCGTTTCTCTCCTTACTACATGGCGATGAAACACAAGCTACCAGTAGCGGGGGTTGTTGAAGCCGTCGTGGACGGTGTGCAAGCAGGTATGCGCGATTTTGGCGTGAAAGCCAACCTGATCGGTATCATGAGTCGCACATTTGGCACTGACGCATGTCAACAAGAACTGGACGGCATTCTGAGCCAGAAAGATCACATCGTTGCCGTCGACCTTGCGGGTGACGAGCTAGGCCAACCGGGTGATCGTTTTGTGTCTCACTTCAAGCAAGTACGCGATGCTGGCCTTGGGGTAACGGTCCATGCTGGTGAAGCAGCAGGTGCAGAGAGCATGTGGCAAGCAATCAATGAGCTGGGCGCAACTCGTATCGGTCACGGCGTAAAAGCGATTCACGATCCAAAACTGATGGATTACCTAGCAGAAAACCGCATTGGTATTGAATCTTGCCTGACGTCAAACTACCAAACAAGTACGGTAGAAACGCTAGAAAACCACCCTCTCAAGCAGTTCCTAGAGCATGGCGTTCTTGCGTGTCTGAACACTGACGATCCAGCGGTTGAAGGTATCGAACTGCCATACGAATACGAAGTAGCGGCACCAGCCGCTGGTCTGAGCCAAGACCAGATTCGCCAAGCGCAAATCAATGGCCTTGAGATTGCATTCCTTTCAGAAGCAGAAAAAGCGGAACTGAGAGAAAAAGTAAAAGATCGCGCTTAAATCCAGCAAAAACATAAAAAAATGCCAGCATCTGCTGGCATTTTTTATATCTTGAATCTGTATCTCTGATTAAATAACACGAGAGAATTGTTGCTGACGCGCCTTCGCTCGCAGGTACTTATCGAAGCTCATACAAATATTACGGATCAGCAAACGACCTCGCAGCGTCACACGAATTTCATTGTCATCCACTTCTACCAACTGATCATTGATAAAGGTTTGCAGTAGACCTAAGTCTTCTTTGAAGTATTGATCGAACTGCACGCTAAACTCAGACTCAATGGCCTTCTTGTCCAACTTGAAGTTACAGATAAGCTGTTTGATCACTTCGCGACGCAATAGGTCATCCGCATCCAGTGATACACCTTTCCACAATGCATGGCGAGATTCATTCACTTGTGCATAGTATTTCTTCAACTCTTTTTGGTTTTGCGCGTACGCATCACCAATCATTGAAATCGCAGAAACCCCAAAGCCTACCAAGTCACATTCACCTTGCGTCGTGTAGCCTTGGAAGTTGCGATGCAAAATACCTTCACGCTGAGCCACAGCAAGCTCATCATCCGGCATTGCAAAGTGGTCCATGCCGATGAACTGGTAACCAGCGCCTGTTAGCGTTGCGATGGTGTCTTGCAGAATAGCCATCTTCTCTTCCGCTTTTGGCAAATCGTCGTCTTTAATCTTACGCTGCGCAGCGAACAATTGCGGCATGTGTGCGTAGTTAAACACAGACAAACGACCCGGTTGCATTTCTAGCACTTGCTCTAATGTTTTCGCAAAAGACGCCTTAGTTTGTTTCGGTAAGCCGTAAATCAAATCAAGGTTAGTCGAACGGAAACCAAGTTCTTTCGCACGAGCTACCATGGCAAAGATAAATTCTTCATCTTGCTCACGGTTCACAAGCTGCTGAACTTCTTTGTTGAAGTCCTGCACACCAATGCTCAGACGGTTGAAGCCTTCACTACGCAGATGATCCAGCATGGTCAGCTCGATTTCACGCGGGTCAACCTCGATACTGATTTCAGCATCGCTGCTAAAAGTAAACTCTTGGCGTAGCAGGCTCATTACACGCGTGATTTGCTTTTCAGAGAGAAACGTCGGTGTACCACCACCAAAATGCAATTGCGTCACGGTGCGACTAGCAAGTAATGCAGCACGTTGACGAATTTCGTGTTCAAGCACGTCGAGGTATTCATCCGCTTTGTGCGAGTGGCGTGTAATGACTTTATTACATCCACAGTAGTAACAAAGCTTGTGACAGAACGGAATGTGTACGTACAGCGATAATGGGCGTTCTGGGTATTGAGTGCATGCCATATCATAATCAGAAATGGTGAACGCTTCATGAAACTCCAGCGCCGTTGGGTACGACGTATAACGAGGCCCGGAATAGTTGTACTTATCCAATACCGCTTGATCCCAGACGATTTGCTGTTTCGATTCAGTGTGTTGATTCGACATGGTGGTACTTTCCGTTAAATGCTAGGGCAACGAAAGCCGTCACCCGATATTCAGAGCCGCTATTTTGCCATACGACGATGACAAGCGTGGCAACGCCGACTGGCTTTTTAAGTATAAAACTAAAGAAGTGCTAGCGTGATCACGATACCCCCATTAGCCATAAGGAGACTATTGGGGGTCGCGCTTAAATCATCTGAATATTGATTTGATTATTCAGTGGCTGGACGTTTTTCTGCAACACTTTGAGCTCCTCAATAATCGCATCAGTGAGGCGGCTTTCCGCTTTATGACGCGTCAAGTTCTGTTGCATACGCTCTTTCTTGGCAAGTTGTTGGCGTTCTTCGCCACGCGCCATATCTTTCACTATGTGGTAAAGCTCAGAAATCGCAGGGTACGTTTTATCGAAATCAACGCGGTCTTCACCTTGTACATAATCCATGATGTTATACACACGGATACTGATTTCAGATAAATCGCACTGCCCTTGAATGCCCGCCTGACACAAGGTATGCACATTCTCAAAAATGTTGGCGTTACGTTTGTCTATCGCCAATTTTTGATGCTTCAGCTGCAATTCCTTTTGCTTTTTCAATTGAAGCAGAAGGTAACCTGCATAAGAAGCGAGTGCGATGATAATCACAACACCAGCAATAGCTAATAAGGTTACATTCATAGCTTAATTATCCTTTATAGTCGTCGAAATTAATATCGTCGAAATCTGCCAGCAAGTCATCATCGTTGCGCGTGCTTTTCTCAGCAGGTGCAGTGAAGTCTTCCTCTTCTTCAGGTTCCAACAAACCTAGTTGGTCCATTAGCTTCTCAATGCGATCGAGTTTCTCATCGACGAATTTCTGTAGACCTGTGCCCAGGTTTTCACCCGCTTCAATACGGTCTAGCAACACGTTCAATTGCGCGTCATTTTCTAGCATCTCTAGTTCTTGCTCTGCCGACAAACGACGCTCTTGCTTCGTCATTTTCTTCGCAGGTTCAACAATCAGAGGTATTTTCTTTTTGCTGCCTAAGCGCGGGTCGCGATTTTGTGCAGCAGCTTGCTTTTTCTGCTCGTTAACTTCTGAGTTACGGTTACCCGTTTTCAGACCTTTACGCTTTTTAGCACGCTTGCGTAAGCGGCCTTCCACATCAGATTCTGTACGGTTACGAGTTACAACAAACTCAGGTGCACCAGCGGCACCCGGTTTTCTAGATTTTTTACTACGGCTCATTACTGGGGTTTCCTCAGTAAAATTACATCATTACCAATAAATTCGAGTTCGAGCTTATCCCGCTCTGCTAGGAACTGGAACGTGTCACGACTAAAGAACACTACGTGAGTGAGATCGTTCTTATAATGCCATGATTTGAAAGCCTCCACGTCGATGACCATTTTCGTCATCAGGCCTATCCAGCCCCCTGGCTTAACTAAATTCAACCATTGCTTCCACACCAAATCTGGGTGGTAGAGGTGCTCTATCACCTCTGTTGCTGTCATGAAGTCGTACGTTTTTTCTAAAACCGACGTATCAGGGTGGTAGTAGAGATCGTACAACGCCATGTTGTGCCCCGCCTCTTCCAGCATCAAGGAGAGCGTTGGGCCAGGACCACAACCAAAGTCGATACCATTTGATTGTGGAGAAATTCGCTCTGTGATCGGGTCAGCAATACGCGACAAAAAGCGTCGGTAACCCAAATCATCGGGGTTGTTCTCATGCAAATCATAGTGAGCTTTTTCGCTTTCCGCATCCAAACGTTGGTCTGGATTTACGAATACCAAGCTGCACTGCTCACATTGAAGATATTCACGACGCTTATCTTCAAAATAATGGTGAGTGCGCTGATTTTGGCATAAAGGACAGGTATGCATGCTGACTTCCTCAAACAGGGATGCGAAACATACCAGAAAGTGAACTCGGATTGGAGTGTTGTTGAGTATTTTTTCAGCAATTTTTATTAAAAAACTTTGTTTACAACCTATAAAGCTAAATAAGTGCAGTAATCTCAATTCAAGTTACGACTGAGCAAGTCAACGGATATAAAAAAAGCGACAGTCAGACTGTCGCTTTCTAAGTGCCATCAATTGGCGAAACTGTGTTGCACACATTTGGTGCACCAATGATCCCTTTGTTTTTAGAGCTTTCCCTGCCAAAAAGAGTTGTTTTTCATCTTCCTGATGAGTTTTGGCTATCCGTTTACTTCCTGTCTACTGAGCAACTTCCTGTGCCTGATCCGTTTCACTGTCTTAACCGTCAGACGAGATGACCATCCTTATCTGATAGGCTCCCTACCTATCTAAATCCCTTTCTAAATCACCAAGCATCCGAGCTACATCCTTGGAGACCTAAACCGTGGTCTTAAATCCTTACATTCACTCCCTGTGAACGACTTCTACTTTACGCCATCCCGTTATGCTCACAAGTAATGGGTTGAAAAAATAATCCGCCTATTTTTCTAAAAAATCAAAATTATCATTTAATCAAAAGCTTAAAAACACTAACAAGAAAAAGCCAACATCAAGTATGGCAAATGTCTCACAAACTGCCGAGCCAACTATCGCTTTCGCATCCAAACTCGACTGTGATATCTGTCACGAACAAAAATGCCCTAGTGGATTCACTAGGGCATTTTTGTACAAGTTGCTCGAACGATGTAGGGACATCTACCCAACCAGCTCAAGATGCAGGATCTTGAGCGATTTAGGTATATTAGTGCAGACCGCCAACGTATTTAGACAGCACTTCGATATCTTCGTCTGTCATTTTCTTCGCGATGTCGCGCATCATGGCATTCATATCATTGCCACGGTCGCCATCACGGAATTTTTCTAGCTGAGCTTTGATGTAGTCAGCATGCTGACCAGAAATTTTCGGGAAACCTGAAAGCTCAGTACCATTGCCACGAGGACCATGACATGCAATACATGCGGTTAGGCCACGCTCGGCATCACCAGCGGTATAAAGCGTTTTGCCTTTTGCTACTACATCTTCAGGTGTTGAGTTTTCTGAAACTGGTAGCGAAGCGTAGTAAGCAGATAGGTCTGCGATATCTTCATCGCTCAGTGGCATTGCCATACCACTCATTACAGGATCGTAACGACCTTGTTTACCACCACTTGTCATGCCTAGCTTAAGTTCTTTTAACTGCTTCTCAAGATACTTAGCGTGTTGGCCTGCGAGTTTCGGGTACGTTGTTATTGCACTGTTGCCATCTGCTCCGTGACAGGCGACACAGGTTTGTGATTTTGCTTTACCAGCCTCAATATTACCTTGGGCCCATACTGAGCAACTGGCTAAAAGACTCAAAATTAGCGCTAATTTCTTCATGACATTCCATTATAATTATCAAGCTTCCAGTACCACGGAATGTGAACATACCGCGTACACTCATGGTACAATAGGCGACCTTATGCCGAGCACGGTTATTTTACACATTTTCACAAAAAAGTAATCAATCGACTACACAAAGTCGAGATGGAGTTAACAGTGAGCGTAAAAATTCATTACCAAAATACGCATTTCATCACCAGCGCACCCGATATTCGTCACCTGCCGGAAGACGAAGGTGTCGAAATTGCGTTTGCAGGACGCTCAAACGCTGGTAAATCGAGTGCACTTAACCGTCTAACTAATCAAAAAAGCTTAGCCAAGACATCAAAGACACCTGGTCGTACGCAATTAATCAACCTTTTCAAAGTAGAAGAAGGTTGTCACATTGTCGATCTACCTGGATACGGTTTTGCTCAAGTACCGGTAGAGATGAAAAACAAATGGCAGAAATCTTTGGGTGAATACCTACAGAAACGCGAGTGCCTAAAAGGCTTAGTGGTTCTAATGGACATTCGTCATCCAATGAAAGATCTCGACCAACAAATGATTTTCTGGGCCATCGATAGCCACATTCCTGTGCAGGTTTTGCTAACCAAAGCAGATAAACTAAAAAGTGGTGCACGCAAACAAACTCTACTGAAAGTTCGTAAGCAAGTAGAAACTTTCGGTGGTGACGTTTCTGTTGATGTGTTCTCTTCACTTAAAGGATTAGGTGTCGATCAACTACGTGCAAAACTGGATATCTGGTTTGCACCAGCACTAGCGCACCTGATAGAAGAAGACGAACAAGAGACACCTGCGAGCGATGAAGAATAATTAACAATATTTGTTAAATTTCTTCGACACGGCCCTGCCATTTGGTGGGGCTTTTGTTTATCTGAACTAAATAACAGGCAATAAAAATCCCCGCCTTCCTGGCAGGGATAACGGGAGAGAAAAATTGGTAATTATTGTTATGTGACGAAGCATTGCTGAACTGAGATTCGATTTCAATAGGTTAAAAAGCGCTCTTGTTTCCTGTGCATCACCAAACATTCACTCGAAAAACACCCAATAGCTTTACAATTCAGACAGTTAAGCCAAGCAAAGCTTCAAAAAAGATGTAACTTAGTTTCCTTCAAGAAAAAATAATAGTGTGACTGGCGTAAATTTACAGGATGAATAACGCGATAAATTTGAAGGAAAAATCGAGATTTTGCAGTGATTTAGAAAGGTCAAAAAAGAAGGTTTCTGAAGGCTTACTTTAAGCTACTGATCCAAAAGAATAATTTTCTTTCGTCCAATAAAAAACGCCCCAGTCAAAAACTGACTGGGGCGGCTGAATCAGCCTAATCCAATAACGTGAAACAAAAGGTCTGAAAGATAGAACATCTTACCTCTGTACCCTACGAGTATTAATGTACAACAATTGGTCAGAATTGCAAAGAATTTTTGTAGTTTTTTTTCATGAAATTTTTATTAAGCAACATCAAAGTTAACTTTGCGCTAGCTTTTTTAATCTCAAAAAAAAGCCAGCGTTTGTGCGCTGGCTCATAATTAATTGGTTATTTTGGTCTAAAAGTGACTAATGAGCTTGATCCCAGTTATCACCGTGACCTGCTTCTGCAACCAACGGTACTTTTAGCTCTGCTGCAGATTCCATCAATTTCTGTACTTTACTTTCAATTTCGGACAATGATGACTCTTCAACTTCAAAGACCAATTCATCGTGTACTTGCATTAATAACTTCACACGACCATTGCCTTCTTCCTGAATCCACTGATCAACCAACAGCATCGCTTTCTTAATGATGTCCGCAGCCGTACCTTGCATTGGTGCGTTGATTGCCGCACGTTCAGCAGCTTTACGACGCATCCCGTTGCGCGATTTGATTTCTGGTAAATGCAAACGTCGACCAAAAATCGTTTCAACATACCCTTTATCTGCTGCCGTGCTGCGTGTGTCTTCCATGTACTGCATCACGCCTGGGTAACGTTCAAAGTATGTATCCATGTACGCTTGAGCCTCACCACGAGGAATGCCTAATTGCTTCGCCAAACCAAACGCACTCATGCCGTAAATAAGACCGAAATTAACCGCTTTCGCACGACGACGTTGCTCACTTGAAACGTCTTCAATAGAAACACCCATGATTTCTGCTGCGGTTGCCGCGTGGATATCTTTGCCATCACGGAATGCATCCAATAACGCTTGGTCACCAGAAAGGTGCGCCATGATGCGAAGTTCGATTTGCGAGTAGTCGACCGCTAAGATTTTATGCCCTGATGGCGCGACAAACGCTTGACGAATACGACGGCCAGCTTCGTTACGAATTGGAATGTTCTGTAAGTTCGGATCAGTAGAAGATAGACGACCCGTTGCAGTCACTGCTTGGTGGTAAGAAGTATGCACGCGCCCCGTTGATGGGTTGATCATCTTCGGCAGTTTGTCGGTGTAAGTTGATTTTAGCTTCGCCAAACCACGGTATTCCAAAATCAGTTTTGGTAGTGGGTAGTCTAGCGCGAGTTCTTGCAGAACTTCTTCATTCGTCGATGGTGTGCCTGATGGCGTTTTCTTCACAACCGGTAAACCCATTTTTTCAAATAGGATGGCTTGTAATTGCTTTGGCGAGTTCATGTTAAACTCTTGCTCTGCAATTTCGTACGCTTTCTTTTCAAGCTCATCAAGGCGAGCGGTAATCTCGACCGACTGCGCACTCAGCTTCATTTCATCGATAAAGACCCCAGTGCGTTCAATGCGCGAAAGAACTGGCACCAACGGCATTTCAATCTCTTCGTAAACTGTCTTCAGGCTTTCATCCTGCTCGATATTAGCAAACAAGCGATTGTGCAGACGAAGGGTCACATCCGCATCTTCTGCCGCGTATGGCGATGCTTGTTCCAGTTCGATTTGGTTAAACGTAAGCTGATTTTTGCCTTTACCTGCAATTTGCTCAAAAGAAATGCAGCTGTGCTGTAGGAAGCGAAGCGCCAAGCTGTCCATATCGTGTTTACCGCCGACACTGTTGTAGATATACGATTCCAACATCGTGTCGTGCTTGATACCTTTTAGCTCAATGTCGTAACGAGCGAGTACAGACGCATCATACTTTAAGTTTTGACCGACTTTTGCTTTCGCTGCATCTTCAAGAATTGGCTTCAGCTGTTCTAGTACCCAATCACGATCAAGCTGTTCAGGCGCATCTAAATAGTCATGTGCAACTGGCACATAAGCCGCAATACCTTCATCGACAGCGAATGACAAACCAACTAGATTCGCTAGCATGTAATCTAGGTTATCGGTCTCCGTATCAAATGCAAACAGCTCAGCCGTTTGAAGTTTATCTAGCCAAGCATTGAAGGTTTCTTTATCCAGAATTGTTTCATATTGGCTGCGATCGATTGTTACCGCAGAAGTTTCCATCTCGGCTTGAGAAGAAGAAGCTTGTGAAGATCCTGCAAGCTCTACGGCCTCCACTGATCCAGAACCGCCTTCAAGTAGTTCATTCAACCAAGATTTAAACGTCAGTTGGCCATACAGCTTCACTAATTCGTCTTTATTTGGTTCCGCTTTCAGCAATGATTCTGGCGTTTCCTCAAGCTCAACATCCAATTTGATGGTCGCGAGCTCATACGAAAGCATGGCATTTTCTTTGTTGTCGATGAGCTTTTTCGCCATGGTTTTAGAACCACGGAAACCAAGCCCTGCAATATCATCGAGGTTTTCATACAACTTCGTCAGACCACCAATACCTTGCAGTAGTGCGGTCGCCGTTTTATCACCGACACCCGGTACACCAGGAATGTTATCTACTTTATCGCCCATCAGTGCTAAGTAGTCGATGATCAACTCAGGTGGAATGCCAAACTTTTCAACCACACCTTCACGATCCATTACGACGTTCGTCATGGTGTTGATCAAGGTAATGTTATCATCCACTAGCTGCGCCATGTCTTTATCACCAGTACTGATCAATACAGGCATGCCCTTTTGTGATGCTTGGTATGCTAACGTACCGATGACGTCATCCGCCTCGACGCCAGGAACACAGATCAGCGGCAAACCCATTGCACGAATAACATTGTGTAATGGTTCAATTTGACAACGCAGGTCATCCGGCATTGGCGGACGATTCGCTTTGTATTCTGCATACATATCATCACGAAAGGTTTTTCCCTTTGCATCGAAAACCACCGCGATGCGCTCAGACGCAAACTGACGCATCATGCTGCGTAACATGTTCACGACGCCGTAAACGGCATTAGTTGGAATTTCACCATTGCTCATGGTGCCCGGGTAGGCGTGAAAAGCGCGATATAGGTAAGAAGAGCCGTCGATAAGGATCAACGGATTTTCAGGAATACTTGCCATAATTGTCTGTATCCAATTCAGTACTTGAGAGATCTGCCTAGGATGCCATGACTGCTGATCTGAATCTATCTTGTTCGCTCGATCTAGGTCGCGTAAATTTTTCCGACTTTATTCACGAAAACACCACCCCCTGTGGATAACTCTGTTTATAGAAATTATCCACTGGTTATCCAATAACAAAAAACACAAGAAAACACCAACTCAAACTATTGATTTATAATAATAAATTTACATAACGGCGAGAAGATCAACGATCCTAAAATGATCATCGCATGTGGAAAAGATATTAATAGTGACGTCAAATAGAAATCGTAGAAAAGAAAAAAGCGACCCGAATGGGGTCGCCTAGCAGAAGTGGTAAAGCAAATTCTGTAAATAGAGCAGCTTAACCAAGAAGCTATAAATTACACTGGAAGCAATGTGAGCAATGTCGTGTCAAAAAGAATTCGTGCAAGTTCTCGGAAAAATGTTTCATCACTTCTCAACTTTCAGTTAATTAACTTCTGTTAATAAGTCACTCAACGTCCTTGTGAACTTTCCTCATTCCCTAAGACAGGTTTAATAATAATGATTCTCATTTCGTAGTCAACAGTTAAATGAGAAAAAATCTCATTTATTTTCACATTGCTTTAATGAAATGCACTCGAGACTCTCGAAGATTTACTTTTTCTTCAAATTTTTCAATGATATAGCCATTTCTCAATAACAAGCGAAGCATAGCCGGAAACTGGTTTCGAGATTTCACTTTTAATGTGTTGTAGCCTTGTTCTGCCACCCAATCCTCTTGAGCTTCCAAAAGCAGCTGTGCCACGCCTTCATTTCGAGCTTCAGGGACAACACCACCTAACCAGCTATAGAAAACACCATCCTCTAATTCGTAACCTATTTTGAAGCCGACAATCGTGCCATTTTTTTCTGCAACGAGGATTAAACTGTTTTTCTCTTCTAAACGTTGAGTCATGGAGTCTACCGTTTCTCCTTTCGAAAACTCGGTAACACGCGCCACAACTTGAAGTGCTTCTTCCAATGTGCCTTCACGAATCAGCATTGTCATTGTTCTCTTCTCCAAAATAAAAATACCCAAGCACCTTGGATTGTTACTGTTGTAATCCGCCTGAGGTTACTTGGGTATATACAGACGAACAACTCTTGTTGGTCTGGTATTTCTCACTGAGCGATAATTACTCTTCTGTCGCTTCCGGAGTACGATTTAGGTGTTGAGCAGTTTGTGCATTCTCTTCTGCCAACCACTCAGCAACGTCTTTCGCAAAGTACGTTAAGATGCCATCTGCACCTGCACGTTTGAAGCACAATAGTGATTCCATCACAATTTCACGCTCTTTGAGCCAGCCATTCATGATCGCCGCTTTATGCATCGCGTACTCGCCAGAGACTTGATAAGCAAATGTCGGTACTTGAAGTTCAGTTTTTACTCGGCGAACTACATCTAAGTATGGCATACCAGGTTTAACCATCACCATGTCCGCACCTTCATTGATGTCTAGCGCCACTTCGTGAATCGCTTCATCAATGTTTGCTGGGTCCATTTGGTAGTTTTTCTTGTTGCCGCCTTTTAGATTTGAAGAAGAGCCAACCGCATCACGGAATGGTCCGTAGTAGTTCGATGCGTACTTAGCCGAGTAAGCCATGATTTGAGTATGAATGTAGCCCGCGTTTTCTAATGCTTCGCGGATCTTACCAATTCGGCCATCCATCATGTCTGAAGGCGCAACTACGTCAGCACCCGCTTCTGCATGAGACAAAGCCTGCTTAACCAATACTTCTGTGGTTTCATCATTCATTACGTAGCCATCTTCATCGATGATGCCGTCTTGGCCATGTGTCGTGAATGGGTCGAGTGCCACGTCTGTGATTACACCAATTTGAGGAATGTGTTCTTTAAGCGCTCGTACTGCTCGCTGAACCAAACCTTCTGGGTTGTAGGCTTCAGTAGCACATAAGCTTTTAGCGTCTTGGTTTACGACAGGGAAAAGCGCGATTGCTGGAACGCCTAGATTTGCAAGGTATTGTGCTTCTTCTAGCATTAAATCAATCGACAAACGCTCTACACCCGGCATGGACTCCACGCTCTCACGACGATCTTTACCCATAAGAATGAACATTGGGTAAATCAGATCATTAACAGAAAGTTGGTTCTCAGCCATCAAACGACGACTAAAATCGTGCTTACGTAAACGACGCATACGGCGTGCAGGGAATGGACCTTGAATTGATACAGACACCATTTTCTCCTTGTCTGGACGGTTATGATGATCAAATCATCTGGTGAACAAAATCATATCACTCTTGATGCATGTTGCGAGTGACAATCTGGAAAAAGGTAATGAAAAAAACTGAAAATGACCCAGCACTCACACTCAAGTATACTTCGAATACGAAACCAACCATGAAGCACAGAGAGTAACGATGATCGATACCCACGCGCACATCTATGCTAGCGAATTTGATAACGACCGCGATGAAGTAGTACAACGCGCCTTAACGCAAGGCATTAATAAAATCCTGTTGCCAAACATCGATCTGGACTCTATTGAGCCCATGCTACAAACCGAAGCGGCGTATCCAGACGTGTGCCACTCAATGATGGGACTCCATCCTTGCTATGTGGATAACAACGTTGAGCAAACATTGGAAGTCATCCGCGGCTGGTTTGAGAAACACAAGTTTATTGCGGTGGGCGAAATTGGTATCGACCTGTATTGGGACAAAACCTATCGCGCTGAGCAAGAAATGGCGTTCGTAGCTCAACTTAACTGGGCAAAAGAGATGGATTTACCGGTCGTTATCCACACTCGTGATTCGATTGAAGAAACACTCACTTTGCTGCGACAAGAGCAAGATGGTCGTCTGCGTGGTGTATTCCACTGTTTTGGAGGCAGCTTAGAAGAAGCACAAGCAATCAATGAGCTAGGCTTCCACTTAGGCTTAGGTGGCGTATCAACCTTTAAGAATGGCGGGATGGATAAAGTCATTCCACATTTGGATATGCAGTGGGTCATTTTAGAAACCGACTGTCCATATTTAGCGCCGGTGCCACACCGTGGTAAACGTAATGAACCAGCCTACACTTCTCTCGTTGCACAACGTGTTGCCGACTTGCGTGATGTCGACATCGCAACCATCGATGCCATAACGACTGAGAATGCCAAAAAGCTGTTTAATATTTAGTTCACGAGAATTGAAAAAAGCGACGAAATCAACGTCGCTTTTTTATCACCTAAACTATTGAATGGACGATTCAACCCGTTGAAATAGTAGAACAATCCATACAAAATTATTGATAAACATAATAATTAACTAGCAACTCTACTTACTTCTCATATCGTCACTTTACTTCGTCCGCTTTGCAAAACTGTCGACAACTCGACACATTATTTTTCTATACTGATTTACGCCCATTAATTAGCACAAATGTAAAACAGCATGAATATGGAAGTTGAAGTGTGTACACATGGTGCTTACTTACAACGCGTACCGCGCAGTTTTTTTCAAAAGCTGCTGGGCATCAAGGAAGTATACGTATGCACAAAATGTGGTTACGTCATGAAAGTTAAGTAATTAGCCCAAGAAAAAACCAACCGCAAAAAAAAGCGGCTCAATTGAGCCGCTTTTCACATCTAGATTAGCCTTATTCTTCGGTTTCCGCTTCTACTTCTTCGCTTCGACGAGTATAAAAACGCGCGAAGAACAAACCGACTTCAAACAGTAAACACATCGGAATAGCGAGTAAGGTTTGCGAGATCATGTCTGGTGGCGTTAACACCATACCTACGACAAACGCAGCCACTATAATATAAGGACGTTTCTGTCTTAAGTCTTCTGGTGTAGTGGCCCCAGTCCAACACAACAAAATAATCGCAACAGGCACCTCGAATGCGATACCAAACGCCATAAATAGCGCCAGCACAAAGTCGAGATAACTCGAGATATCAGTTGCAAACTCTACTCCACCAAGAGAGATGGCGGTAAAGAAGCCAAACACCAATGGAAATACCACGAAGTAGGCAAATGCCACTCCACAGTAGAACAATAGCGAACTAGAGAACAGCAGTGGCATGATCAATCGACGTTCATGCTTGTACAAACCTGGCGCTACAAATGCCCACACTTGATACAAGATAAACGGCACCGCAATAAATACCGAAGCAATTAACGTCAGCTTAAGTGGCGTAAAAAAAGGTGACGCTACATCCGTAGCAATCATGGTCGCGCCTTCAGGTAGACGTTCTACTAAAGGTGCGGAAACAAACTCGTAAATGTGGTTAGAGAAATAAATTAGTCCGACAAACACGACCAACACTGCGAGGATTGAACGCAGTAGTCGGTTGCGAAGCTCCAACAAATGACTAATTAAAGGTTGTGTCTGCTCGACGGTAGACATGGCAAACCTCTTATTAAAAACCAGATCAAAAAGGAGCTACCAATCACTAGTAGCTCCTCCTAATGAGACTATTCGGCTTTCTTATCTGCCGCTGTAACCTTGCTCTCTTGCGCTTTCACGGCCTCTTCGACTGCTGGCTCTGTTTTTACAGGCTCAGCCTCTGAATCGGTGTTCTTTGCGTAAGGACGATTTACAGATTGCGCTGCCTTCTTCAACTCTTCAACTGAAGATTTCAACTCAGGGGACAAATCATCCATCCCCATTTGTTCTGCTTTGCGCAAGTTTTCTTGCAGCTCTTGGACTTTCAGCTCGTGTGACAATTCGTCTTTGACGCTATTTGCCATACTCTTAGCGGCACCGATAAAGCGAGACACGCTGCGAATAGCATGAGGCAAACGCTCCGGCCCAAGAACGACCAGACCAACAACAGATATTAATACCAGTTCCCAAAAACCGATATCAAACACGTTTTACGCCTGCTCTTTGTCTTTTTTCGTTTCAGGAGCAGCTTCTTTTTTCTGCTGCTCTTCTAGACTTTTTGGTTCGAAGTCTGCGTCTTTGTCATTTTTCGCAGGTTCATCTTCGCTCATCGCTTTTTTGAAGCCCTTAACGGCACCACCCAGATCGCCACCGATACCGCGTAGTTTCTTTGTTCCGAATAGCAATACAACAATTACAGCAATGATTAGAAGTTGCCAAACACTGATACCACCCATTCTCTTTACCTCGGGTCTTTAAACAAACAAAAATATTTCAAGAGTTTAACGTCTATTGACGATAAGCTCGCCAACTAAGCAGCCAAAATGTGACACCTGCGATACCGCAGGCCAACGAAAGCTGCTCAAAAGCATCGTTCACCAATATTGCCGAGCATACGACTAAAGTCGCGCCAACGCCAAACAAAAACTTTCCTGTCGCCTGCTGGCGCTTGCTCTGGCGATACCCTTGATAAAGCTGATCCATACGTTGATTCATCGCTTTACCTTGTTTCAGGCTATCGTAAAGTAGCTCTGGCAGTTCAGGTAATTTCTCTGCCCAAAATGGTGCGCGGTCTTTAATCGCATTCACTAGAGCTTGCGGCCCAACTTGATTCATCATCCATTCTTCCAGGAATGGTTTTGCGGTCTCCCACAAATCAAGTTGAGGATATAGCTGCCTACCAAGCCCTTCCACGTACAACAGCGTTTTTTGCAACAGTACAAGTTGTGGCTGAACCTCCATATTGAATCGACGTGCCGTGTTGAACAAATTCAACAACACATGACCAAAGGAGATTTCGCACAATGGCTTAGCAAAAATAGGCTCACACACAATGCGAATCGCGAACTCAAACTCATCGACATTGGTATCCGCAGGCACCCACCCTGAATCCACATGTAACTCCGCCACTCTGCGGTAGTCACGATTGAAAAACGCCAGGAAGTTTTCCGCCAGATAACGCTTGTCTTCGCTATTAAGTGTACCAACGATTCCGCAATCTAGCCCTATCCACATTGGGTTCTCTGGATGTTCGGGTTTGACGAACACATTACCCGGATGCATATCAGCATGGAAAAAGCTGTCTCGGAACACCTGAGTGAAGAACACACTCACACCGCGTTCCGCGAGCAATTTCATATTGGTGCCATTTGCTTTCAAGCCTTCAATATCAGAGACTTGAATGCCATATATTCGCTCAGAAACCATGACAGTTTCATTACTGAAGTCGGGAAAAACTTCAGGAACATATAATTCTTCGCTGCCTTCAAAGTTGCGGCGCAACTGAATGGCATTCGCCGCCTCACGTCGCAAGTCGAGTTCATCAAGCAGGGTTTTCTCGTATTCACGCACGACTTCAACTGGTTTTAAACGACGTGCTTCAGGCATCGCTCCGGCGACTATACGCGCCATTCGGTGCATCAGTTTTAGATCTGAATCAATGACTGGGCGAATATCTGGGCGGATAACCTTTAATACCACTTCTTGGTTAGTGTCTTTTA
>NZ_JAWOTL010000028.1:0-45268 GCF_033338835.1 Vibrio sp. Vb0888 | reverse complement strand
GATACAAAAAAGGCTTGGTTTTCACCAAGCCTTTTTCTGTTCAGTCATAGTAATACATCAAAGAATTACTTAGTACCGAAGATCTTATCACCTGCATCGCCTAGACCCGGAACGATGTAGCCTTTGTCATTAAGCTTCTCATCGATTGCCGCAGTGTATAGCTCAACATCTGGGTGTGCTTTTTCTAGCGCTTCAATACCTTCTGGTGCAGCAACAAGTACCAGCACTTTGATTTGGTTACAACCTTTCTCTTTTAGGAGATCGATAGTAGCAATCATAGAACCACCTGTTGCAAGCATTGGGTCAACAACAAGCGCAATACGCTCCTCGATGTTTGAAGCAAGCTTGTTGAAGTAAGGAACTGGCTCAAGCGTTTCTTCATCACGGTAAATACCCACAACACTGATACGTGCGCTTGGCATGTGCTCAAGAACTCCATCCATCATGCCTAGACCTGCACGTAGGATTGGCACTACGGTTACTTTTTTACCTTTAATCTGGTCTACTTCTACCGGACCGTTCCAACCATCAATGGTCACTTTTTCTGTTTCAAAGTCTGACGTTGCTTCGTAAGTAAGTAGGCTACCGACCTCAGTCGCTAACTCACGAAAACGTTTTGTGCTGATGTCACCTTCTCTCATTAGACCAATTTTATGTTTTACTAGAGGGTGCTTTACTTCAACAACTTTCATGTCCATCTCCGGCTATAGTTGGCAATATTTAAACAAACCTTCAGATTATACATGATTTTCACAGGGATATCAGGATAAATCACTAAAGAAAAAAACAGACGCAAACGTTTGCTATCTATGTTTAAGCACTGTTAGAATAGCGCCGTTTTCATATCCAACTTAATACCGAGGACTTCCCTGTGAGTGGTAACAACTCTTCTCTTAGCTATAAAGACGCTGGTGTAGATATTGATGCAGGCAACGCGCTTGTGGATCGTATTAAGGGTGCGGTAAAACGCACTCGTCGCCCTGAAGTTATGGGTGGTATCGGTGGTTTTGGCGCGCTATGCGAATTGCCAACTAAATACAAACAACCTGTACTGGTTTCTGGTACTGATGGCGTTGGCACAAAACTTCGCCTAGCACTGGATATGAACAAGCACGACACGATTGGCATCGACCTAGTGGCAATGTGTGTAAATGATCTTATCGTGCAAGGCGCAGAGCCACTGTTTTTCCTAGATTACTACGCAACAGGCAAACTAGACGTTGATACCGCAGCGGATGTTGTTTCAGGTATCGCAGAAGGGTGTGTTCAAGCAGGTTGTGCCCTAATTGGTGGCGAAACTGCGGAGATGCCGGGCATGTATGAAGGCGAAGACTACGACGTAGCTGGTTTCTGTGTTGGCGTAGTAGAAAAAGAAGACGTGATTGACGGCACGAAAGTCGCTGCTGGTGATGCACTTATCGCTGTTGGCTCAAGCGGCCCACACTCAAACGGTTACTCCCTTATCCGTAAGATCCTAGAAGTATCTGGTGCAGATAAGAGCGAAGAGCTAGCAGGCCGCACTATTGGTGAGCACCTACTAGAACCAACAAAAATTTACATCAAGTCAGCACTTAAGATGATTGAGAAACACGACATCCATGCGATTTCTCATATCACTGGTGGTGGTTTCTGGGAAAACATCCCACGCGTACTGCCTGAAGGCACGAAAGCAGTTATCGATGGTAACAGTTGGGAATGGCCAGTTATCTTCAAGTGGCTACAAGAGAAAGGCAACGTCGACACACACGAAATGTACCGCACATTCAACTGTGGTGTAGGTCTAATCGTCGCACTACCGAAAGACCAGGCAGATGCAGCAGTTGCTCTTCTTAAAGAAGAAGGCGAAAACGCGTGGGTAATTGGTCAAATCGAACAAGCAGACGCGAACGAAGAGCAAGTTGAAATCCAATAATTTGCAAATCGAGCTCAAAAGATAAGAAGAATGAGGACACTAGATGACTAGGTCCTCATTTTGCTATCTAGAACACTAAAAACCATTCTATTAGTAGGTAGTTTAGAAGCTACATAACTCCAACCTACAATACCAAGGCGCTCTCGACATCATGAAAAACCATACCCTAAAAAACATTGTGGTCCTCATCTCGGGTAACGGAAGTAACCTGCAAGCTATCTTGGAAGCTTGCGAAGACAACATGCCAAACGCACGAGTGGCAGCCGTGTTCTCTAACAAAGCAGATGCTTTTGGTTTAGAACGTGCAAAAAAGTTTGATGTAGACGGTCACTTTGTCGACCCTAAAGCATTCAGCTCGCGTGAAAGCTTTGATGCAGAGCTAATGAGTCAAATAGATGAATACCAACCAGACGTGATTATTCTTGCTGGTTACATGCGCATTCTGAGCAGCGCATTTGTTTCTCATTACATGGGTAAGATGATCAATATCCACCCTTCTCTTCTACCAAAATATCCTGGGCTACACACACACCAGAGAGCAATTGATGCTGGCGATAAAGAACATGGTACGAGTGTGCACTTTGTAACGGAAGAGCTTGATGGTGGCCCTGTCATACTGCAAGCAAAAGTTCCTGTGTTCGAAGACGATGATGCTAGTGTACTTGCGGCACGTGTTCAGGCGCAGGAGCACCGAATCTACCCTATGGTGGCTAAGTGGCTGGTAGACGAGCGGTTGATCATGAAGGATGGTAAAGCCTATTTAGATGGCGCAGAGCTTGGCGTACATGGGTACGCCTCAGATGAGTAGCCCTGAATAATAAACTCCAAGCACAAAAGAGCAGCCTGAGGGCTGCTCTTGGTTGTTTTAATACTTATAAACTTGATTCAAGAAAACCATGGTGAGACTAGAAACCTAAAACCCAACATTCTAAAAAATCCCATAACCACTTGAGTAACATAACACTCGGAAAGTAGATTCTGAATCTGGTTCGTTCTTCACCGTTCAGACTGACGAGGTGTTTTATGAGAAATTTCTATCAGTTACGTCTTTACAGCAAGCCTTAGCGAGACTAGGACTCTACTACCAGCACTCTAGAAAGTAAGAATGCTCATCCGTATCCGCCCTCGGTTTAAAACGCATAAAAATAAAGCTCGCGATTAAGCGAGCTTTATTTTTATATTCAGAGTAAGAGACCATCACTCTAACGGTTCGGTTGGCGCTTGATTGCCCGGCTTAGCCGCCGCAAACGGCACATTTACCAGTTCAGAGGCATTATTTTTGACTAGTTCACCTAGGTGAAACAAGCCGTATTCGCCAGGTTTCATACGCTGCCAAGCTTCGTTGCCCGTCAAAGGTTGAGTTGCGATCACAGAAACGATGTCATGTGGCGTGGTTTCTTCTTGGAAGTTAATTTCCACATCTTCATCAAGCAAAGCAGCTTTTCCAAACGGTGCGCGTCTTGTGATCCAATACAAATGATTGGTGCAATACGTCATTACATACTCACCATCACTCAGAAGCATGTTAAATACACCCTTCTCTCTTAGCTCATCACAACATTTAGCAACATATAAGAATACCGACTCCATATCCTTTGGTGGCTCAGGATATCGATCTTCCATTTGCTTCAATAACCAGCAAAATGCCAGTTCACTATCTGTTTCACCGACAGGTCGATGTCGACCTGTATGCAAGTCTTGATAGCCAGAGAGCTGACCGTTATGCGCAAACGTCCAATACCTACCCCACAGCTCACGTGTAAAGGGATGAGTATTTTCTAAATTAACACCACCACGATTCGCCTGTCGGATATGACTAACGACCGCACGACTTTTGATGGGATAATTTTGTACCAACTCTGCTATTTTAGACTCACAACTTGGCTTGGGATCTTTGAAGGTTCTAAAGCCCTTCCCTTCGTAGAAGGTGATCCCCCATCCGTCACGGTGTGGGCCGGTTCGACCTCCACGCTGCATGAGCCCAGTAAAACTGAAACAAATATCCGTTGGAACATTAGCGCTCATACCGAGCAATTCACACATGGTTTAAAAAACTCCCTAACAACACAGCTCGAAACGGTGGCCGTAAACGATTATTCCATCTCTTTTTCGATCAACTGAATGATGATATGAATAATCTTAATATGAATTTCCTGAATGCGGTCTGCATAACCAAAGTGTGGCACGCGGATTTCAATATCTGCAAGGCCTGCCATTTTGCCGCCATCTTTACCTGTTAGCGCAATCGTCTTCATGCCTTTCGCTTGTGCTGCTTCAATCGCTTTCAGGATGTTACCTGAGTTACCTGAAGTCGACAGACCAAACAGTACGTCACCTTTTCGACCAACCGCTTCTACATAACGTGAAAACACGAAGTCATAACCAAAGTCATTACTCACACAAGAAAGGTGGCTTGGATCTGAAATAGCAATACCAGCATAGCCAGGACGATTTTCTCGGTAACGGCCTGTTAGCTCTTCGGCAAAGTGCATTGAATCACAGTGAGAACCACCGTTACCACATGACAATACTTTACCATCTTGCTTGAATGAGTCAGCAATCATTTTCGCCGCTGCTTCGATTTGCGCAATGTTATGGTCATCGCTTAAAAATTTGTTGAGCACTTCAGCAGCTTCGTTTAATTCACTTCTAATCAGATCATGGTACATAAGACGTTCTCTTTATTATTTCGGCTTCAGTCAGCTCTTGACTCACTGAGCAAATTGTTCTGATACCAATTTGGTATCGGACATTTCATAAACCTGAACTCGGGTTTGATTACTCTGAGTTTACCCACAAACGAGAATTAGTGTCGATAGTGAACCAACAGATTTAGATTAGTGATGGTAATAAACTTGTCAACTTGCTCATGAAACCATCACTCAAATCTCAACTTTAGAATTTTAACTCTACTTAGATCACTTTTTATCCAATCTTATGTTTTACATTTCCTTAATATTTTGATTACACTTAAACCAACTGGTTAGACCTCTTACCTAACATACAGACGTACAAAACTTATAAAGTCTGAAAAGGAAAATACATATGGACATCTTGCTCTCAATCATCACGATGGCGATCGTGCTAGGCATTACGCTCTACCACCGCATGTCTCTCGTGAAATCTATTAGCTTACTCACCGCAGCCATGCTGGCTCTTACAGTAGCTGGTACTGTCGGCGTTATTGGTTGGGCTATTTACGTTCTCGCCGCAGCTGTGCTCGCGGTTCCTGGCGTACGTCAGTCTTTAATTAGCCGCAAAGCGTTAGTGCTTTTCAAGAAAGTGCTGCCAGCTATGTCTCAAACCGAAAAAGAAGCGTTAGACGCAGGTACCGTCTGGTGGGAAGCCGAACTATTTAAAGGCAAACCAGAGTGGCAAAAGCTACACGCAATTCAAGCACCTAAGTTAAGTGCGGAAGAACAAGCCTTTTTAGACGGCCCTGTGAATGAAGTGTGCGCCATGGTGAGTGATTTCCAAGTGACCCATGAACTCGCGGACTTACCGCCAGAAGTTTGGCAATACCTGAAAGATCATAAGTTCTTCGCCATGATCATTAAGAAAAAGTACGGTGGTCTGGAATTCTCAGCATACGCGCAATCTTTGGTGCTACAAAAATTAACGGGTGTTTCTGGCGTTCTATCGTCTACCGTTGGTGTTCCTAACTCTTTGGGCCCAGGTGAGCTACTGCAACACTACGGTACTGAAGATCAAAAAAATCATTACTTACCGCGTCTAGCTGAAGGTAAGGAAATCCCTTGTTTCGCCCTAACAAGTCCAGAAGCGGGTTCTGACGCTGGATCTATTCCAGATTACGGTGTGGTCTGTAAAGGCGAATGGGAAGGAAAAGAAGTACTGGGTATGCGCCTGACTTGGAACAAGCGCTACATCACCCTAGCGCCAGTCGCAACGGTACTAGGCTTAGCATTTAAACTTCGCGATCCTGAAGGTTTGCTAGGCGACAAAGAAGATCTTGGCATCACTTGTGCGCTTATCCCAACTGATGTCAAAGGTGTTGAGATTGGTAACCGACACTTCCCACTCAATGTACCATTCCAAAATGGTCCAACGCGCGGTAAAGACATCTTTGTTCCTATCGATTTCATTATCGGTGGCGAAAAAATGGCGGGCCAAGGTTGGCGTATGCTGGTTGAGTGTCTGTCGGTTGGACGTGGTATCACGCTACCTTCAAACTCAACAGGTGGCATCAAAACTGCGGCAATGGCAACCGGTGCTTACTCACGTATTCGTCGTCAGTTCAAACAGCCTATCGGCCATATGGAAGGGGTTGAAGAACCATTAGCACGCTTGGGTGGTAATGCTTACGTGATGGATGCAGCAAGCAACTTAACCGTTGCGGGTATCGACTTAGGTGAAAAGCCTTCAGTAATCTCAGCTATCGTGAAGTATCACTGTACGCACCGCGGCCAGCAAAGCATCATCGATGCAATGGACATCGTAGGCGGTAAAGGTATCTGTATGGGACCTTCTAACTTCCTAGCTCGTGGTTACCAAGGTGCGCCAATCGCAGTAACGGTTGAGGGTGCTAACATTCTAACACGCTCAATGATCATCTTTGGCCAAGGCGCAATCCGTTGCCATCCGTACGTTCTTGAAGAAATGAACGCGGCGTATTCTGAAGCAAGTAATGCTGTCGAGAAGTTTGATAAAGCGCTTGCTGGTCACGTGAGCTTTACAATGAGTAACCTAGTGCGCAGTATCTGGTTTGGTTTGAGCGACGGTCTGGGCTCTTCATCACCAACCAAAGATGCAACCAAGCGTTACTACCAACAATTGAACCGTTACAGTGCAAACCTTGCTCTGCTATCGGATATCTCAATGGCAGTGCTAGGTGGCTCTTTGAAGCGTAAAGAGCGTCTATCAGCGCGTCTTGGTGACATTCTAAGCCAGCTATATTTAAGCTCTGCGACGTTGAAACGTTTTGAGCAAGATGGCCGCCCAGTCGAAGATTTACCATTAGTACACTGGGGTTTACAAGACAGTTTGAAACAAGCGGAAGTGGCGGTAGACGAATTCTTAGCAAACTTCCCGAACAAAGTGATTGGTAGTGCACTGCGCGTGTTAATCATGCCATTCGGTCGTGTACGCAAAGCGCCAAGCGATAAACTAGACAGTAAAGTGGCGCGCATTCTACAAACGCCAAGTGCAACGCGCTCACGCATTGGTCGCGGTCAATACCTTGAACCAACCGAGCACAACGCAGCAGGTAAGATTGAGCTTGCGCTGTCAGTCATTCTTCAAGCTGAACCTGTGTTTGACAAAGTATGTAAAGCGCAAGGTAAGCGTCGCCCATTCTTACGTTTGGATATGATTGCTCAGGAAGGGCTAGAGCAAGGCTTTATCACGCAAGAAGAAGCCGATCTACTCAGAGAAGCGGAACAGCATCGTCTAGATACAATCAATGTTGACGACTTCGAGCCGGAACTGCTTGCCGCAAAGCCGCTATACCCTCAGATGGATAGTGTCGCGTAACTCTAGAATCTGAGACCACAAACGGGAGTATCAGCTCCCGTTTTTTATTGCTTCCAGAATCGGATTCATAACACCTCACACTACAAAGCCCCCCTGCGCAATAAAATCCTCGCACTCCAATCTTTCCCCCGATTTCCAGTGATAACTAACTCACAGACGTTCCAACTAAGCGGTGTATACTTTAAGTAACTCACTCACATATATGGTAAATCCGTTGGCTAAAATATTACTCGCACAGTGGTTCCCAGGGCTTGTTCAGCTTAAGCATTATCAAAAAGAATGGTTTGTTAACGACTTTAGAGCCGCCTTTTCTGTTGTCGCGGTTGCACTGCCAGTTGCCATAGCTTACGCACAATTAACTGGTGTATCCGCAATTGTCGGTCTGTATTCGTGTGTACTGCCAATGTTGGTTTACGCCATGATGGGCACATCTCGACAACTCATTGTCGGACCCGATGCAGCAACCTGTGCAGTGATTGCTGCTGTTGTGACACCACTTGCCGCAGGTGACCCCACAAAACATTGGCAGTTGGTTATGACCATGACAGCGATGACGGGGATTTGGTGTGTACTGGCAAGTCGTTTCAAGCTAGGGGTATTTGCAGATTTCCTTTCTCGTCCGATTCTTTTGGGTCTACTCAACGGTGTTGCTCTCACAATTATCGTTGGTCAGTTTGCGAAAGTAGTCGGTTTGAAATACGAGCAACGTTATTTACTGGAACGTTTATGGGAAGCTCCACAACGATTAACCGATCTTCATTGGCCTACTGTAACTCTGAGTATCGTGACAGTTGTCGTTTATTTGCTCACCAAACGCTACCGACCAACTTGGCCTGCTGCCATGCTGGCGATCCTCGTAACTACTGCGTCAGTTTGGTTTTTCCATTTACAAGAGATGGGCGTATCGGTTGTCGGACTCACTCAAGGTGGCTTCCCTCAGTTTCAAACACCGGAATTTGAGCTAGGTGAAGTTCGTGAACTAGTAGTCCCGGCGCTCAACCTTGCGATTGTCAGTTTTGTTAGCATGATGCTCACTGCCCGCAGTTTCGCTGCTAAAAACGGTTATGATATTGATGCTAATAAAGAGTTTCAGGCGTTGGGTTTTGCCAACATTGCCTCAGCGTTTTCGCAAGGTTTCGCGATAAGCGGCGCTGACTCACGCACAGCCGTCAATGATGCAAATGGCGGTAAATCTCAATTAGTTTCGATTGTCGCCGCAATCACCATTGCCATTATTGCGGTATTTATTTACGAGCCTTTGCAGTTCATCCCTATCGCTTCACTTGGTGTTGTATTGATCATTGCGTCCCTATCGCTGCTCGATCTTAAAGCAATTTGGAAATTAAAATCTCGTGACAAAGATGCATTTTATCTGGCCATCATTACTTTTATTTCTGTGTTGATCGTGGGTGTAATACCGGGGATCACTTTGGCGGTATTGCTAGGGCTGTTTCAATTTTTACGGATTGTCATGCGACCGAGTGATCAGCTACTTGGCTTGGATGAAAAAGGTACCATTCGGACCATCGACGACTCAGGTAAAGCTTCGCCTATTCCTGGAATGGTGATTTACCGCTTTAACTCACCGCTAACTTACTTCAATGCTCCTTACTTTAAACGTAGAGTGTTAGAGCAGGCAGAGCATCACAAAGACGCAAGTTGCGTTGTCATCGACGCCGTATCGAGCTTTACTCACTTGGATCTCAGTGTGATGGCAACACTGGCAGATATTCACAATACTTTGAAAAAGAGAGGTGTACGCTTAATCCTCGCAGGAAGGAAACGACGTCTTCGTCAATGGTGTGAGCTTACTGGTATCAGCACCAGTGAAGGAGGCATCTTACTGCGAGCTGATATGTACCTTGCCATTAAACTTAGTGGCTGTTACATCAGTGCTGTGGGTGAGGGACAAATTCCTACTGTTCAAAAAGAGCCTGATTTAGAGCAGCCACCCAAACCAATTCCAGAAGTGGCTTAAATACAAATTTAATATAGAAAACAGGAAATTAAACTCCTGTTTTCTAGTGCTTATCTTCACAGCTGAATACGTGTTACGCCTTTGGCTTAAACTTTTTTGTCATCCCTTGGCTTTTAGGAGCCACCAGCCTATAACCAAGCTTTTCGTAAAAGACCGGTTCATCAGCAATCATAGAAACGTAAGAGCCTTCAAGTGCAACAGAAGAAAGATAACCGTCGATGTATTCCATGACTTTTCTACCTAAACCGTTGCCTTGATAATCAGAATCAACGGCAACGTCGACAATTTCGAAGTTACACGCCCCGTCACCAACAACCCGACCCATTGCAATGAGCTTTCCTTCATCCCGAACAGATATGCCATATAACGAATTGGGTAGACCAATTTCAGCAGCTTTCAACGATTTGGGTGATAGCCCGGCTTTGATACGCATATCACAGTATTCTTTCGGGCTTGGCACATGCTCTTCATATCTTATTGTCATTATGTACTACTCCTTTGTATCACCTTGGAGCTTACATAACTAAACTGTATAAATAAACAGTTAAACGTTGGAAAGATGTTCCCATTAAGCACACAAAGTATCGGGTCTAGAAAAGAACCCGCCGACAACTCTGACGCCATAATAGATATAAGTTGCTCTGAAGCTAGACATTCCTTTTTCTAAACATGTTTCTCTCAACAACGTCCGCATGCTTTCGAGCACTTTGAGGCAACACCTCTTCCCTCATGAGTTGGTAAAGAGCATCATGTACTAAAGAAGCTTTCATAATGTTTTTTGTGTCTAACGCTGGCCCACTCGCTCCATCCCATGCATAGCCCTTTTTAATCGTTAACACGCCTTGTTTGGACAAACTAAGAAAAGGGCTGTCATACGCCTGACTCACTGAAATGTGAGTCTCAATCTTTTCTTCAGAATGGAGAGTGTATTTGTACTTCTGACGCTTTTTGTATTTCATCAGAGACCTCGCGTTTACTTATTCTTATTTATCACGCACAGCTGAATATTTATCCAGAAACCCTACAAGATCGGCTCTTGTTATTATGGCGTACTACCTATTACAAAGCCCAAATCAATATGAATAGAACTCCATGCAATCAATAAAGCCAGAACCCCTGACTTTATTGATCAAAATTCAACCAGAAACCCTTATTCTGAAGGAAGTCTACTCAATTTTTTATGGATATCTTCTACAAAATTGGCTTGTTCACTTGGAGAAACCTCTAGAACATAATGAAAAAACGGACTTGTATGCTCAGTAATTTTATACTCTTCACTTAACAGCTTAATTACTTGTTCATGATTAAATCGTGCGGAGACTAAGCCACTCTCGGCTTCTTGAGTTATAACTATATAGTGAGCGGTTGGAAAAACCGTAAACCTTCCTTCGACAGGAAACCAGGGAGCAAAAGAAATAATCTCGTCATCAATTATGTATGCTTGAGGTTTACTGACATAAGTGTAAGGGTACTTTTCATCTAAATAGGGTCTTGCTGTATCAAACAAGCCATCATAATAAGTTGGTATTTCTACTTTTTGGATTTTACTTAAGGGATCGAAAGTGAAGGTATCAAGTGATTTTAAATTATTACTTCCCGAATCTGGATTATTAACACCATTATCAATAGAAGAACAACCTACAATTATCACTGCACAAAAAAAAGCTAAAATTTTATTCATTATTTCTTTTATCTTTAATTGATTGTTTTGAAAGTTAGTCACATTAAAAATGCAACCAATTTAGAAAGTAAAAATGATATATTATTTATATAAAATCCCAAACATATATTTGAATACAGTAAACTTAAATATTCATAATTTATCCATTTTTCTTCTTCCAACTTGGTAACTTGATAAAAAAACGGAGCCGATTGGCTCCGTTTCTCGCTTTATGTGTTACTACTATTTCTTTGGTACTTCTAATTGCATCTCTGGCATGGCATCGCGCTTCGCTTTAATTTTGCGCCAGACTATCCATGCAATGATCACAATCAGCAGCATTATCAAATTACCCACCGCGATAATAATCATGCTGCGCTTACGCTCAGCCTCTCGCTCAGCGATAATTTGCTTTTCCATTTCAATACGGCGCTGTTCGGCTAATTCAGCTTCTTTTGCAATTCGAGCAGCTTCTAGATCAACTTCATCAACAACACTGAAGGTTTGCTCTGGGATAGGAAACACCAACGAGCGCTGGGTTGCAAAATCAGTGGCAAAGATCTCGCCGCGCCATGCGTACTTACCAAGCTCAGCATCGTTATTGAGGTTCAACGTAACTCTCATTCCATCTTTAGAGACCTGTCCTTGGCTGTAACTAATGAAACCATCGGGTGCGTCCTTTTTCACTGTGACTGCTATAGAGCCTGGTGCAATCATACCTTGCTCGCCACTCACCACTAATTGGTGTGGCTTATCGGAATTACGAGCCTGAATAAAAGTACGAGAGATTGGGTTCGGATAAACCAAGATGACTTGTTCTTGCGCTCGTAAGAATACGCCATTGCCAGACGTGATGCGCGCGCGGTACTTACCAGGCTCAACGTCTATCGGGAGCTGAACCGTAAACACACCATCCCCTGCTTTTTCATCCAAGCCGCGGCCGTCATCAGAAAACTCACCCACAACCATCGGCACTGGACGAGCTTCTTTGATCAGCTCATCTTCATTTTCGACAAACTTGGTAAATGTCACGCGCAGATTCACGCGATCAAGGAAGTCGCGCAATACAAGAGGTTTGCCGTCGGAGGTCAGGCGAGCTGTAAACTTAAGCGCTTCCCCATTATATAATCGGTTTGGGAACAGATCCGTACTGAGCTTTAGGTGAGAAATTAAGCGGATGTTATTTTTAGGCGTAACTTTCCCCACAGCCTGCCATGGACCTGGCATAGGGTTATCAACGGAAATAATATCGAGAGAGGCTTCTTGATACCAACGTACATTGTCGTAAGAGCCCCAAGCATAGTATTTTTTACCGTCAGGACGGACTAAAACAACTGGCTGAGAACTTTGCTCACGATAAACCAAAAACGTGATCTGCTCGATGGTTGGATCAACTCGAAAGCGATTGTCTAACAAAGACATTGTAGATTCACTCGCAGCACTCGAGAGACTACTCCATATCGCTAAAAACGCGACCAACAAAGCCCTCAACATAGCTTCTCCTATTGATGCCAAATACAGTCGTTCACCAACTCTAATCTTTTTTGGTGAGCTTCTAGTTCATCGGCACTTGCGCGCAAAACCTTTAGCGCTTTTCTTCCTTCAATACGACGAATGGTTTCTACTCCACCCTCTTGTTTATTCGCGTTAAATTCTAGACTCGTTTGACCACCCGTCATAAAGAGGTAAACGTCGGCTAGAATCTCCGCATCGAGCAAAGCTCCGTGGAGAGTACGGTGCGAGTTATCAATACCGTAACGTTCACATAAGATATCAAGGTTGTTTCGCTTACCAGGGAAGATTTTCTTCGCCATAGCAAGGGTGTCGGTCACCTTGCAGTAGTCGTCCGTTTTGCCGATGTTAGGATCGAGCATGCCAAACTCGTAATCCATAAAGCCGGTATCGAAGGGCGCGTTGTGGGCAACAAGTTCTGCGCCTTTAATAAACTCAAGAAACTCTTGGTGCACGCTCGCGTATTCCGGTTTATCAACCAAGAATTCATCCGTAATACCGTGAACTTCAACCGCTTCTGGTTGGATTTCACGATCGGGTTTTAAATAAACGTGGAAGTGACGACCAGTCAGCTTACGGTTGATGATCTCCACTGCACCGATTTCAATAATGCGGTGTCCCATGTAGTGAGGACCACCCTCGCGGTTCATACCTGTGGTTTCGGTATCGAGAACGACAATGCGGTTATATTCAGAATTGCTGCTGGTATTCATAAGGTTATGTATGTCAGACTATGCTTTATTAAATGTTTCGGCTAATAGTACCAAAAAATATGACCAAACACGTTGAGATTTTCACTGACGGTTCTTGTTTAGGTAACCCAGGACCAGGTGGTTACGGCATAGTATTGCGTTACAAAGACGTAGAAAAGACACTTTCCAAAGGCTATACGTTAACTACCAACAACCGCATGGAAATGTTGGCGGCTGTCGTCGCGCTGCAGACGTTAAAACAACCTTGCAAAGTCACTTTAACGACTGACAGCCAATATGTGCGCCAAGGTATTACTCAGTGGATCCATAACTGGAAGAAGCGTGGTTGGAAAACAGCGGATAAAAAACCCGTGAAGAATGCCGATTTATGGCAAGCTCTAGACAAAGAAACCGCACGCCATCAAGTTGAATGGCATTGGGTAAAAGGCCACGCAGGCCATCGTGAGAACGAAATGTGTGATGAGCTAGCCCGTACTGCTGCAGAAAACCCAACTGAGGAAGATACAGGTTACCAACCCTCTTAGCGAGATTCTTTCCTCATAGTGTTACCCTCTCGATTCATCACCCCAAGTGGTGTGAGCTTTTTCTTCAAGCGCCAATGCGGTTTGATAGGCTTGAGAGGGTATGTCCGTTTCCGCGCGACTATGTAATACAAACTCCCAGCGGGTGATGCCCAATCACCAAGACTATTTTCCAACCATGTCCACATCGTACGGTAACGTTTCATCGGAAACAGCGCATAACGATCACAATGAATCACTTGATAATTAAGTAACCCTAACCAATCTTTGATGCGGTTCGACGTAAACATTCGTCCACTCCAAGGCAAATTATGTTTACGCCATGGAAGCAAACTCGCTAATCCAGTCAAGCTTAATGGGTTGAATCCAGTAATAATTACATAGCCATCATCCATCATCACTCTATCGACTTCACGCAACAAACGGTGTGGATCGCTTGCATAGTCGAGCTGATGAGCGAGTATCACAACATCAAAGCTTTTTTCCAAAAAGGGTAATTCGTAACCATCTGCAATCACATTATGCAACGGGTTCTGGATATCTACGTTGACTTGGTGTTGAATGTTACAATTACAGCTGGTTAGCTCACAGCTCAACCCGCCCAGTTTGAGCATATGGTAGCCGAAGAGTTTCGGGCACCATTCATCAAGTCGGGTCTGGATTGACTCAAGCACCCACGGACCGTTGTTCATTGCTGACCAAGTCGACGGGTGTGGTATAGTTTTGTTGCTGAGTGCTGGTTTCATTAACCACCTGACTAAAATGGGTGACGGAGAACGAATCGTGTTAGAGATCAAAAGCATACCCGCATTTAATGATAATTACATCTGGCTGATACAAAATAGCGATAAGCGCTGCGCAGTCGTTGATCCGGGCGATGCGAAGCCAGTATTAGAATTTCTGCAGGCTAACGAATTAACTTTAGAAGCGATTTTAATTACGCACCACCACAACGATCACATTGGTGGCGTTCCAGACTTAGTGCGTGCATTTCCTAACGTCGCCGTTGTGGGCCCAAAATCAGAGCCAATTCCAACCCTAACGACACCAATGGAAGAAGGCGACAAGCTAGAGTTGTTTGGTGAGATTTTCTTAGTACTTGGGTTACCCGGTCATACTTTGGGCCATATCGGTTACGTTGGGGACGGAAAACTGTTTTGCGGTGATGTGCTCTTTTCTGCTGGCTGCGGTCGTATTTTTGAAGGTACGCCTGAGCAAATGTTTGAATCACTGAGCAAACTAACGTCTCTACCAGAAGAAACTCAAGTCTTCTGCGCACATGAATACACGGCGAGTAACGTGGCGTTTGCTCTAGCGGTTGAACCTGACAATGAGCAACTTCGCCAATATCGCGACGATGTAAACCGACTGCGAGCACTCAACATTCCGACACTTCCAACAACAATACGCAAAGAAAAGTGGATTAATCCGTTCTTGCGAACCTCTAACCCTGACGTGGTTCAATCTGTTGCTAGTCGCATTAAAAATAGCGATCCATGCTCGGTTTTTACTGCTTTACGCGAGTGGAAGAACGAATTTTAACCATTTTCTGCTTGTAAGTTTGCAAGACCCCAGTATTATCAGGGACTGATTTTTCGAGAAGCGCCACTGGCGCTTCTCTTACGTTTGGGGTTGATATAAATCTATTTGAATTTCTCCCCATTGCATAATTAGAAGCTCTTTGCCTCTATAAATTAGTTAGTGTTTAAAAGATGTCTATTATCTTGCGACTGCCACGCACATTACGTTGCGCGACAGGCAGGTGAAGATAAACAGGCCCTAAATAGGCTGAATCCATGCGTTTGAAGTATACTTGGGCGTTGGCGTTGTTATTATCTGGCTGTCAATTGACTCAGTCAGATTCAACGTCTTCTACACCAGAAACCAATAAATCTGAGCAGACTGCAAAGCAAAATGCAGTAAAAGCTCAACCGGGCAATAAATCGTCACTAGCAAAAAAATCCGCTAACGACGCGCCTAAAGTTCTCTCCCCCCAAGAACAAGAAGATGTGTGGCAACGTATCGCCATGCAGCTGGACATGGATATCCCAAACCACAAGAAAGTGGACTACTACCGTACGTGGTATTTAAAGCACCCAAATCACCTTTACACGGTATCTAAGCGTGCTACCCCTTTTCTATACATGATCACAAAACGTATCGAAGAGCGCGGACTCCCAATGGAGCTTGCATTACTTCCTGTAGTGGAAAGTTCATTCGATGCCTTTGCCTACTCACATGGTAGCGCGGCTGGGTTGTGGCAATTTGTCCCAGGCACCGGAAAAATGATGGGATTAGAGCAAAACTACTGGTATGACGGTCGCAGAGATGTGGCAGCAGCAACGGATGCAGCGCTGGACTACCTAGTACAACTAAACGAGCGTTTTGATGGTAACTGGGAACATGCAATCGCCGCTTATAACAGCGGTGGAGGCCGAGTTTCTAGCGCAATTCGTAAGAATAAAAAGCTCGGTAAACCTATCGATTTCTTCTCATTAGACTTACCAAAAGAGACCAGCAGTTACGTTCCTAAGCTATTGGCCTTGGCTGACGTTATCGCAAACCAAGACAAGTACGGACTTAATATTCCTGCAATTCCAAACAAGCCTGTTCTAACGCTTGTTGATCCAGAAGAGCAGTTAGATCTGGCTATTGCCGCAGATTATGCCGGCATTAGCGTAAAAGAGTTGCAGAGTTACAACCCAGCATACAACCAGTGGTCGACAGCGCCTGAGGGGCCGCACCAACTTTTGATTCCCGTAGAGAAAAAAGAGACTTTTCTCACCAAGGTGGAGAAAAATCGCGGTAAAGGGATGAAGGTCGCTCGCTACAAGGTGAAATCTGGCGACTCTTTAAGCGTGCTAGCTAATAAATACGGCACAACCACGAAAGTCATTCGGCGTGCCAACGGCCTATCGAATAACAACATTCGTATTGGTCAATACCTGTTGATTCCTACATCAACAAAAGACGATGCAAAATACGCATTAACGGCACAAAACCGATTAAGCAAGACTCAATCTCGTGCTCGTGGTCAACTCAAACTCACCCATGTCGTTCAGTCTGGAGAAAGTTTGTGGTCAATCGCACGTAACAATAAAGTGTCGTATAAATCGTTAGCAAAATGGAATGGTATGGGCCCTAAAGATCCATTGCGTGTGGGTCAAAAGCTAGTGATTTGGAAGGATTCAGACAAAGGTTCTGTGATCCGTACCGTTTTCTACAACGTTCGCTCTGGCGACACCATTAGCGGCATTGCAAGCAAGTTCAAAGTAAAAACGAACGACATCGTGAAATGGAACTCGCTACACAAGAAAAAATACTTACAACCTGGTCAAAAGCTTAAGTTGTACGTTGACGTAACGAAGGTAAGTGTATGAACCCATCAAGCAATCCACTTGTGATGCTGTTGGACATTTTTCGTTCTCCAACATCTTGTTTTCTTGCGCTTTATCAACGCGGTGGATGGGGATGGCAACCGTTCATCTTCCTGATGCTTAGTCCGTTTTTATTCTGGGGTGCTTACTTTTCGAATGTCGATTTCACGTGGCTCAGTGACCAACTTGCTGCGCAATTTCAGCAAATCGACCCGAAGCAGATTGAGCTATTAGAACCAAACACGCTAATGGCAAGCGCGATCATCAATGATGTATTCAACCGCTTTGCCACCTTACTATTGCTCGCGCTTTGGTTCTTTCTTGCAACAAAGGCAAGCAAACAACAATACGGTTACTGGAAATGGTTTGCCGCATCGTGTGCTATCTTATTCCCAGCAGTATTGGGCGATGTAGCAAGCTACGCGAGCTTGCTACTCAAGCATGGTCAGGTAATGACTTACGCTGCCGATTTAAATAGCCTCAATGGTCTATTAAAGCTGCCTCTTACTAACGAATGGTCTCATTTCGCTAGCTCGTTACCTTTGCTTCTGCCTTGGTACATTGTGCTCGGCTACGGCGTTGTACTGACGTGGACGGAGTTTGAACGTGGCCAAGCTTTGGTGATAGCAAGCCTGCCATGGGTATTCTTCTACGTTATTTGGGCACTTTATATTGTGGTAACCTAAGCTAGTTATTTAACGTAAATGACAATAACAATGGGTTATGATCGGAAGCGTCGCTCTGCGGCGCTTTTGCGTACTTAAGCGTCAGACCTCGGTAAAACACATGGTCCAGTGGTAACCCTGTTATAAATTGGACTCGATGATCCGGCAAGAACGTCACCTCTTGTAAGTCCGCAGCCTTTAAGGCCTGCCTCATCGCATTAACGCGAGATTCACTCCAGCTATTGAAGTCTCCAGCAAATAGAATTGGCCCCACATGATGCTTTAAAAGCATTTCAAGCGCCGTTAACTGAGATACATACTCTTTTGTACCCACGGTGAAGTTAATTGCATGTACATTCACCACTGCGAGTTTCTCGCCATTACTCAAGTGATACTGGCTATATAATGCAGACTTAGGTAAGCGAAGCCACGGCTCTTTAGAGGTGTAAGCGCAGGCTTTTTCTGGTTGCCCTTGAGCAATACTAATTACACCGGCACCGCTACCCAGCGCCTTAAAAGCACTCACTTGATTACTAACCCAGCGACCATCCACCAACCACTGTTTAAATGATGGTGTCATGCTGGCTTCTTGCAATAACAGTAACTGCTTATCAGCAGAAAACTCATCGAGTGCACGTTGCCAATTAGCCCGGTTCTGTTTGTAGATATTCCAGACAAGCACATTGATTTTGCCGTCATGATCGAGAGCTTTTGAATCGCTAAATTCGATGCACCTGATATCTTGTGTCAGCTCGGTACCTGTTTGAGTAATAATTTGCGGCTGATCTGGTACGGTGAAAATAACCTGGAAGCCAACCAATACCGCCATTACGAGAAAAGCTAACGCCAGAAAAAAACGCTTAAACATACGACAAACCTGAATGTAGGCACCCGAAATCTAGAACAACAAATCTCGGGTTAAATGATTTCACTAATAAGCAAACAACAAAAAAGGAGCCACTTGGCTCCCTTTTAGCATAATAAATACGAAACAAGTGACAAGAAACCTTAGATCGCGTCTTCGTCTTCTTCACCAGTACGAATACGAACCACACGCTCAATATCAGTGACGAATATTTTACCATCACCAATCTTACCAGTTTGCGCGGTTTCAATGATTGTCTCTACGCATTTATCAGCCACATCTTCCGTTACAACGATTTCGAGCTTCACTTTAGGTAGAAAGTCCACCATATACTCTGCACCACGGTAAAGCTCTGTGTGACCTTTTTGGCGACCAAAACCTTTCACTTCAGAGACGGTCATCCCTGTAATGCCAACTTCAGCTAGCGCTTCTCGAACATCATCCAGTTTAAATGGCTTGATAATCGCTTCAATTTTTTTCATGTTCATCCCTTAAGCTTCAATCGATTGCGCTTATTATCGTTTAGCGTTTCGCAACATTCAATGTTTGTCTCTGATCCACCAGCGAAAATCCAGGCTGAGCAAATTAACATAGCGAATATCGTGAGTTGATAAAACCCAATGAGGACTGCTCAATGCCCAATCGTCCAAGCTTTTTCAGACTCGCGTTTACTTCAAACTTGCGTAGTAAGCCGCTAGGTTAGCGATATCTTCATCAGACAACAATGAAGCTTGAGCTTGCATCACAGCAGCAAGCCCACCTGTTCGCTCTTTATTTTTATAAGCTTTAATTGAACTGATAATATATTGCTCATTTTGCCCTTTCAGATTTGGGTAACCCGGAATGACAGCAATACCATCAGCGCCATGACACGCCGCGCATACTCCCGACTTTGCTTGACCTGCTGCAGCATCTCCCGCAGCTAGAGCTTGCCCACTGAACATGGTTAGCGCCACCATTGCGCCCATGATTGTTTTCTTCATTGCTTCACCTAATCAATTATTATTTAAGGATTTTTATATTTTATAATCGACATTGTGGCATGAATTTTCATTACCTTCGCCAAATAAGTTCACAATCTTGACCATTAAACGCCTGATCAACGAACAGATCTGCCACAGCAACGACTCGGTCTTGATACATCAAAATCGGAATTTGACGACGCAGCCAGCTTGGCACATTGTATTCTTGGAACAACTTCTTCAGCTTTCGACTGTGATTACGCGTGGTTGGATGCGCTGATAAGCCTTCCGGATTAAAGGTCACGCGAAGCAATTCTGGCTGACTCGGAAGCGCAATCGTTGCGTTGCTAGAACTCGTCGTTAAGGTCAGCTCCCCTAGCCGCTCTGGAAGCGATAAAACGGTATCGACTTGAATCGTACTTTGCCACTCAGTGACGTCAGCGATTTCCGTTACCCAATAGAGACGATTTCGAAAACGGCGCACTTCACCTTGTTTAAGTTGTAGTTTGGGGTTGGCATCTTGCTGAGCTAATGCCACTTCATTCCAGATGAGATTGAGTTGTACCTGAGTCGGCATACTAGTATTAAGATTAGCTAGCCACATACGAATCAAGCGCGCACGAGCTAACTCACTGTGCTTAGCCAGCTCTTCAATACTCAAACTTAGATCCGTTTGTAAAGCGCGTTCAAACACCGCGCTCAATAGTTCATCCAATAGCGCTTCTTGTTGAGCACATAAACTTGCACTGCGCTGAACCGCTTGATGGATACTCGGCCAACGACCAGACAATTCAGGAATAACACAATGACGAAGAAAGTTACGATCATAACGGGTATCTTGATTGCTTTCGTCTTCCACCCACTCCAAGCCTAATTTAGTAGCGGCTTCTTCGATGGTCTTCCGCTTGATAGTAAGCAATGGTCGAACTAGAGATCCGCAAGAAAACGGCATACTCTCCGCCATCGAAGATAACCCTTTAGGCCCGCTGCCGCGCTTAAGCGCAAGGAGAAAAGTCTCTATTTGATCGTCGGCATGTTGACCAGTCAACAGTATATCGCCTTCTTGAATGTACTTAGTTAAGGCTTGGTAGCGAGCTTCACGAGCAAGAAGTTCAATACTTTCACCATTGCTGATGTCTAAGCTCACTCGCTCGATCGAGCACGATATCCCCACTTGTTGTGCCCAAAGTAAGCATTTATCGGCCCAATTATCGGCATTCGAGCTTAAACCATGGTGCACATACACAGCGTGACACTCTACAGAGTGCGCCTGTTGGTAGCGACTGAGTAATTCGAGTAAAAGACGTGAATCCACTCCTCCGCTAAACGCCAAGACAACCTTAGTGCCTAATTGATAGTAGCGGCCGAGAACTTGAGCAAAATGCGGGTAAAGCGATTCCATAAGCGATCCGATAGGTACAAAAAAAGGGCTGGACTCTCATCCAACCCTTTCTATTTTAACTGTTATCACTTGAGATATCAGCTAACGCTTAATAGCAATCACCGAAATTAACAGTAACCGTAGCTCATTAGACGCTGGTAACGACGCTCACGTAGCGTCTCTTCATCCAATTGTTCTAGATCTTTTAGCTGACGAAGTAGTGTCGCTTTCATATTCGCTGCCATTTGAACATGATCGCGATGAGCGCCGCCTAGTGGCTCTTCAATGATTTCGTCGATCAGTTCAAGCTCTTTAAGACGCGGAGCAGTTAGACCCATTGCCTCTGCCGCTTGTGGCGCTTTGTCTGAATCACGCCATAAGATTGAAGCACAACCCTCAGGAGAAATTACTGAGTACGTAGAGTACTGAAGCATGTTCACATAGTCGCCTACACCGATTGCTAGTGCACCACCAGAACCGCCTTCACCAACAACGTTACAGATTACTGGCACTTTAAGACCAGACATCACTTTTAGGTTTTTCGCGATAGCTTCAGATTGACCACGCTCTTCTGCGCCCACACCTGGATACGCGCCAGCCGTGTCGATAAATGTGATGATCGGCATGTTGAAACGCTCTGCCATTTCCATCAAACGTAGCGCTTTACGGTAACCTTCTGGTTTTGGCATACCAAAGTTACGTTTCACTTTCTCTTTGGTTTCACGACCTTTTTGGTGACCAATGATCATCACAGGGCGGCCTTCAAGGCGAGCCATGCCACCCACAATCGCTTTGTCGTCTGCAAATGCGCGGTCACCCGCTAATTCATCAAACTCCTCAAAAGCGTGTTGGATGTAATCCAGCGTGTAAGGACGTAATGGGTGACGAGCCAGTTGAGCTGTTTCCCATGCGCCTAGGTCGCTGAAGGTTTTTTTCTTCAGCTCTAAGCTTTTCTTCTCAAGCTGTTCGATTTCTTTATCCAGGTCAATCGCAGAATCACCACCGTGACGAGAGACATCACGTAATGCTTCAATTTTCGCTTCTAGTTCTGCAATTGGCTTTTCAAATTCAAGAAAGTTTAGGCTCATCTATGAATCCTTGTTTACTCAGCGTCTAACATATTGCGCTGAATTTTTAGTTAAATTCGAGTTCTACCTGGCTTTTGCCAAGTAACTGTTTTAAATCGTCGAGTAATGTATCACTTGGCGTTACTCGCCACTCGGTGCCCAATGTTAACCGCGCTCTGGCGTCGGCACGCTGGTAGTATACATTGACGGGTACGGTTCCGGCTTTGTGCGGTTCTAAAATACGGCTGAACTGCTCAAAAAACTGATCATTGATCTGATTTGCATCTATCGATACCGACAAACCACGAGCGTATTTCTCGCGCGCACTGCCAAGATCCATAACTTCACGCGCCGACATTTTAAGGCCACCGTTGAAGTCATCAAAGCTGACCTGTCCAGAAACGACCAAAATTCTGTCTTTTTCGAGAAGTTCAGCGTATCGATCCAGCGCATCTGAGAACAACATCACTTCCATACGACCACTTCGGTCATCCAGTGTCATAATACCAATTCGTGTACCACGCTTGGTCGTCATTACACGAGCGGCAAGAACCAGGCCGGCTACCGTGACAGATTGATCGCGGCGAGTGGGCGTTGCGTCTTTTAGTCGACAACTGGTGTATTTGTTTAGTTCCTTTACGTAGGCGTTAATTGGGTGCCCTGTCAAATATAGGCCTAGGGTATCACGCTCGCCCTCTAACCACACTTTTTCTGGCCAAGGCGGAACCTGCGTATACTTATGCTCTACTTCTTCAGGTGCATCCGTCAGCACACCAAACATATCCGTTTGACCAAACGCCTCAGCTTGGTGATGTTGACTTGCTGCTTTTACCGCATCATTGAGTGACGCCATCATCGCCGCGCGGTGTGGGCCTAGTCGATCCAACGCGCCCGCGTAAATCAGCTTCTCTATCACTCGTTTATTGACGCGTTTTAGATCAACTCGAGCACAGAAATCAAATAGGTCTTTAAAGTGACCACCTTTATTTCTCGCCTCAAGAATCGCATCGATAGGGCCCTCACCAACCCCTTTTATCGCACCAATACCGTAAACAATTGCGCCATTTTCATCAACATTAAAGCGATATAGGCCAGAGTTGATGTCTGGTGGCAGCACGGTAAGCTTCATACGGAAACACTCATCGACCAAGCCAACGACTTTTTCCGTGTTATCCATATCGGCTGTCATTACCGCAGCCATAAATTCGGCAGGATAATGTGTTTTCAGCCAAAGAGTTTGATAAGAAACCAATGCATAAGCAGCAGAGTGCGATTTGTTAAAACCATAACCGGCGAACTTTTCTACCAAGTCGAAGATTTTCATCGCCAACTCGCCATCGATACCGTTCTTTATCGCACCTTCTTCAAAGATAGCACGTTGTTTTGCCATCTCTTCTGGCTTTTTCTTACCCATTGCACGACGAAGCATGTCCGCACCACCTAGCGTATAACCCGCTAAGATCTGCGCAATCTGCATTACCTGCTCTTGGTACAGGATGATGCCATAGGTTGGATCAAGCGTCTCTTTTAGCGACTCGTGTTGCCACTTTTCATCTGGATAAGAGATCGCTTCTCGACCATGTTTACGGTCGATAAAGTTATCTACCATGCCCGATTGCAAAGGACCCGGACGGAAGAGTGCTACCAATGCGATAATGTCTTCGAAACAGTCTGGCTGAAGTCGTTTGATCAGCTCTTTCATGCCTCGAGATTCAAGCTGGAATACTGCTGTCGTTTCAGAGTTTTGCAACAAACGGAAAGAGGCAGGGTCTTCTAACGGTATGGATTCAATTTGAACCGGTTCTTTCCCTTCTCGCTCTAGGCGTGGGTTAATCAGTCCTAACGCCCAGTCAATAATGGTTAAGGTACGTAAACCCAAGAAGTCAAACTTAACTAGGCCAGCGGTCTCAACATCGTTTTTATCAAATTGAGTAACCGGAAAGTGACCTTCAGCGTCTGCATAAATTGGCGCAAAATCGGTAATTGTTGTAGGTGAAATTACAACACCACCAGCGTGTTTACCGGCGTTTCGCGTACAGCCTTCCAAAATATGACACATGTCGATGAGTTCTTTAACTTCCTCATCGGCCTCATACAATTCAGGTAGTGCAGGTTCAGCTTTAAACGCTTTATCTAGCGTCATGCCTGGATCGGGCGGGATCAGCTTTGAAATACGATCAACAAAACCAAATGGGTGGCCCAATACGCGGCCAACGTCACGGATTACCGCTTTTGCCGCCATGGTACCAAACGTGATGATCTGAGATACCGCGTCGCGACCGTACATTTCCGCAACGTGGTCAATAACCTGGTCACGTTTATCCATACAGAAATCGACGTCGAAATCGGGCATCGAAACACGTTCTGGGTTCAAGAAACGTTCGAACAGCAAGTCATATTCTAGTGGATCCAGATCGGTGATTTTTAGTGCGTAAGCCACCAAAGAACCAGCACCGGAACCACGTCCAGGACCGACAGGAATTCCATTATCTTTTGACCACTGGATGAACTCCATTACGATCAAGAAGTAACCAGGAAATCCCATTTGGTTGATAACATCTAGCTCTATCTGAAGACGTTCATCATATTCAGGTCGGCGACGTTTTCTCTCTTCCTCATCTGGAAATAGGAACTCTAAACGCTCTTCCAACCCCTCTCGGGATTTCATGACTAGGAACTCAGTCTCTTTCATCCCTTCGGTTGGGAAAGCTGGTAGGAAGTACTCACCTAAGCGCACAGTCACGTTACAACGCTTCGCTATCTCGACACTGTTTTCTAACGCTTCAGGAATATCAGCAAACAGCTCACACATTTCTTCTTCTGTACGAAGATATTGCTGCGGACTGTAGTTTTTTGGCCTGCGCGGATCTTCTAATGTGTAACCATCGTGAATCGCTACGCGTATTTCATGAGCATCAAATAGGTCAGGACTCAGGAATACAACTTCATTGGTCGCCACTACTGGCAAGTCTTGCTGCTCTGCCAATTCAACTGCAAAGTGAAGATAAGTTTCTTCATCTGGACGACCGGTACGAAGTAACTCAAGATAAAAGCGATCTGGAAAATGCTGTTTATAAAAATCAACACACCCCTGCACTAGTTGACGGTTGCCTTTCAAAAGGCCGCGACCAATTTCCCCGCTTTTACCGCCGGATAATACAATCAAGCCTTCAGACATTTCAGCCAACCAGGCTTTATCAATCACAGGGTGGTGTTGAACATGTCCACGTAAGTACGCTTTTGATATCAATAACGTCAGGTTCTTATAACCCACATTATCCGCCGCAAGCAAAGTCACTTGAGTCAGCTCTTCACCAAACTCGTCCGACTGCATTTTAAAGTCAGCACCAATGATCGGTTTAACACCACTGCCATGTGCTGTACCGTAAAACTTCACCAAACCACATAGGTTGGTAAAGTCGGTCAACGCCATTGCGGGCATACCGAGCTCAGCAACTTTCTTCACGATTGGCGGAACTTTGTTGAGGCCATCCACCATCGAGAAGTCACTATGAACACGCAGGTGGATGAATTTGGGATCTGACATTAACAGGTACCGTGTAACTCTATTTTGTTGGGGATTCTAACCTAAAGAGGTTGGGTTTATAACACCAATTAGATCGTTTGATTATTCTATGCCTAACGCTTTTTTTACTGGCTTGAAACTCTTGCGGTGTTCACTGATCACTCCGTGTTGCTCAATCGCTTCAAAGTGCGCTTTAGTTGGGTAACCTTTGTGCTTCGCGAAGCCAAATTGTGGATGAAGTTTATCCAACTCTTCCATCTCTTGGTCACGCACGACTTTGGCAATAATTGAAGCCGCACTGATTTCGGCAACACGTAGATCGCCTTTTACTACAGCTTGAGCATCCATTGGCAGCTCCGGACAACGGTTACCATCAATCAACACCAAATCAGGTTGAACCTGTAACCCCGCCACTGCACGCTGCATCGCAACCATAGTCGCCTGCAAAATATTCAGTTGATCGATTTCTTCAGGAGAACAACGCCCGACCGCCCACGCCAATGCTTTTTCTTTGATTTCAGGAAGCAACGCCATGCGTTTCTTTTCGGTCAATTTTTTCGAATCGTTCAACCCTTCAATAGGATTGTTAGGATCAAGGATAACCGCAGCGGTGACGACGTCTCCCACCAAAGGGCCACGTCCGACCTCGTCGACTCCGGCCACAAGCTGATAACCTTGCGGATATTCAAACGGAGGGAGTTCAACTTTGGTTTTGGTCGCTTTTGGTTTAACAGCCATGATAAATCTCTATTTTTCAATCAGTTTTAGAACTGCGTTTGCGGCTTGTTGGTCCGCATCTTTACGAATCCAATGATGCATTTCCGTAAACTTATCTAACATCGGTTTATTGTCGCTTTCCAATAAGCGAGAAACCTCAGTAAACAAATTGTCTGGTGTGCACTCATCTTGTAGATATTCTTTGACGAGCTCATCATCCGCCAAGATATTCGGCAATGACACATACTTCGTTTTCAATAGACGTTTAGCTAAGAAAGCAGTAAATGCATTCACACGATAACCCACCACCATTGGACGCTTGAGAAGCATACACTCCAACGCTACGGTACCGGAGGCCAACATCACGGCATCGGATGCGGTGATGACGTTGCGTGCGGTGTCATCAACTAACTTGAAGTCCAACTCTGGCGCTAGCTCTTTCCATGCTTGTTCAAACTGCTCACGGCGTTTTTGATTAACAAGCGCGACAACAAACCCCATTTCTGGAAATTTTTTATGGAGTAACTTGCAGGTTTCAATAAATGGCTCTGAGAGCATTTTTAACTCGCTACCACGACTGCCTGGCAGGACAGCAAGCCACTTTTTATCTTGTTCTAAACCAAGCAACTCACGTGCAGGCGCTTGTTCTGATTCTAGTGGGATGGCATCAGCCAAGGTATGACCAATGAACTCGCAAGGTACATTAAATTTGTCGTAGAACGCTTTCTCAAACGGAAGAAATGCTAGTACCAAGTTCGTTGCCGCTTCTATTTTAAAGATGCGCTTCTGACGCCAAGCCCAAACAGACGGACTCACGTAATGAACGGTTTTAATGCCCGCTTGCTTGAGGTCAAGCTCCAGGCGTAAGTTGAAGTCAGGAGCATCGATCCCGATGAAAACATCAGGCGGATTCTGAGTAAAATACTGAACGAGCTCAGCTTTCACTTTAAGAAGTCTCGGTAAGCGGCCTAAAACCTCGACTAATCCCATCACCGCAAGCTCTTCCATATCAAACAGAGACTCGCAACCTTGGGCTATCATTTTCGGACCACCAATGCCTACGAACTCTGCGTCTGGATATTGTTGCTTTACTGCTTTGATAAAGCCTTCACCTAGCGTATCGCCAGACAATTCTCCGGCAATGATGCCAATACGTAATGGTCTTTCCATATCTACTTCGCTATTTTTCCTGTGCGCTATGGATAACGGTTTGCCTTATCCATAAAACACAAAAAGATCGTAACCTCAAATTTGGTCACGATCTTTTTATTTATTGGTTCATTCGCCAATTAACGAATAATGCCACGTTCCGTCGTTTCCAGAATATCTGAGAAACGCTTCACAGCCGGCCACTCTTGAGCCATTTCAGCCAGAATAGGCTTCACTTCTTCTAGCGTCTTACCTGAACGGTAGATTTCTTTATACGCTTTTTGTAGCGCACGAATCTCTGGTTTCTCAAAGCCATTACGCTTCAAGCCAACAAGGTTCAAGCCGAATGGAGTAGCGTGGTTACCTTGCGCGAGTACATAAGCTGGGACATCTTGCACCACAGCTGAACAGCCGCCAATGTATGCGTAAGCGCCCACTGTACAAAACGGATGAATCGCAGACAGTGCCATCACACCGGCATAATCATCAACAGTAACGTGACCACCAAGAATCGAGTTATTACCGATATGAGTGTGGTTACCAATAACAACATCATGCGCAACGTGTGCATTCACACACAATAAGTTGTCATCACCAATGATCGTGGTTGCTTTGTCTTGCACTGTGCCGCGGTGAACTTGGACCGCTTCACGAATGACGTTACGGTCACCGATAACCACAGTTGTGTCTTCACCACCGTATTTTTTGTCTTGGTTTTCTTCACCAATGACAGCATGTGGGAAAATACGGTTATCTTTGCCAATAGTTGTGTGACCTTTGATCACAACGTGAGACATCACTTCTGTGCCTTCACCAATTTCAACCGTAGAGGTGATGTACGTAAAAGGACCTACTGTTACGTTAGCACCAATTTTGGCGCCCTCTTCTACCACCGCTGCCGGGTGGATTTTAGCGGTTTCATGAATCATATTAAAACTCTCGACGAGCACACTTCAGTTCTGCAGAACATACCACTTCGCCGTCAACTTTTGCTACACCGCTAAATGCAGCAATGCCGCGACGTTCTTTCAGAAATTCTACCTCAATAACCAATTGGTCGCCCGGAACCACTGGTTTACGGAATTTCGCGCCGTCTACGCTTGCAAAGTAGTACAGTTCATTTTCTGTTGGTGCACCAAATGATTTAAATGCAAGTAAGCCTGTTGCCTGAGCCATTGCTTCTAAAATCAAAACACCTGGGAATACTGGTAGTTGAGGAAAGTGACCTGTGAACTGAGGTTCGTTAACCGACACGTTTTTAATCGCGTGAAGGTACTTCTCTTCTTGGAAGTCTATCACTCGGTCGATCAATAAGAATGGGTAGCGATGAGGTAGTAGCTCTTGAATTTCAGAGATGTTCATCGTTTTCTTTTCAGTAGTCAAAGTCGTCTTCCTATATCAATTTTTTGCCGCCAAGATGGCAAACGTGGCAACAGGTCGTAAAGCCGAATCGCTTTGCAATATACTAGCAAAATACGCACCATCTTGGAGTTAAATCTACTTAGAGCGCGTCATTATAGAAGAAAAAGACCCGCATTTCGCGAGTCTTCGTACAGAATATGGAACTAGAGCCTGTTAGCTTTCACGTTAAATACAGAGCGAAAGATAACTTGTTCTAAATTTCTTCTTTCTGTTCCAGCTGTTTTTCAACCGCTTTCAGGCGCTTATTCATCTCATCAATACGGTGAACTCGAGTTGCAGTTTTACGCCACTCTCTGTTCGTTTGTAGTGGAATACCTGATGAGTAAAGGCCTTTTTCTTCGATACTGCGCATTACCATGCCCATACCTGTAATCGCCACACCATCTGCGATAGTGATATGGCCATTCAGAACAGACGCGCCGCCAATCTGGCAGTACTTACCAATTTTTGTACTGCCCGCGACAATAGTACCACCAGGCATCACGGTACCATATCCGATCTGCACGTTGTGCGCGATTTGAAGTTGGTTATCCAGAATGACATTGTCTTCAATGATAGTATCTTCGAGTGCACCGCGGTCAATCGTAGTACAAGCACCAATCTCAACGCGGTTACCGATACGCACTGAACCAAGCTGAGGAATTTTAATCCACTCGCCTTTGTCATTCGCGTAACCGAAGCCATCAGAGCCAATGACGGTACCCGATTGAACGAGACAGTCATCACCCAATGACACTTCATGGTAGATAGTGACATTAGCCCAAAGCTTGGTGTTATTCCCTAGCTTGGCGTTCTTACCGATAAAACAACCAGCACCAACACTTACGTTGTCGCCGAGTTCCACGCCCGTTTCAATCACAGCGTTAGCGCCGATTGTAACGTTCTCACCCATCTTAACGTCAGCGGCAATCACAGCACTTGGTGCAATATCGTCTGCCGGTTTTGGTGTGGTATCCATCGCTTGGACCACACGAGCAAATGCGACATAAGGGTCTGAAACCACTAGCGCATTTCCAACGCATTGATCTTTATGCTCAGCCTTTACCATAACAACGGTAGCTTGGCACTCAGAAAGGTGTTTTGCGTATTTTGGGTTAGACAAGAAGGTTACGTCACCTTCTTGTGCTTTATCCATTGGAGCAACACGGCTTACAACGAGAGACTCGTCACCAAACAGCTCACCCCCGGTAATTGTCGCCAATTCGGCTAATGTTAATGTCTTCATAACTTCTTATTTTAGAGCTTTAATTACGTCTTCAGAGATATTGTATTCTGGCTTGCCGTACTGCAAAGCAGAGATGTCAATCACAAGATCGTAACCATTTTTGTCTGCGACTTTCTTAACTGCATCTTGAATCGTTTTGAAAAGCTTCGCTTTTTCTTCAGCTTCACGACGCGCACTTGCTTTTTCAAGTGCTTGTGCTTTCACTTTGTACTCGCTGTCTAGCTTCGCGATATCGATACGTAGCTTTTCAACTTCGTCTTGACCCAAAAGCTCGCCGTCACGTTGTAGCTTCTCAATCTTTGTTTTAGCTTGTGCTTGGATTGACTTCAGTTCATCAGCTTTGCTTTTGAAGTCTTTCTGCATTTTTTGTAGTACAACTTCACGTTGAGGAAGAGCTTGAAAAACTTGAGCTGTATTTACGTAAGCAATTTTCTGTGCAGCTTCTGCCGCATTTGCAAACATTGAAGAGCTCAGTACAAGAAGGCCAATCCCAGCCGCTTTGATCATTTTATTCAAAATATTTTCCTCTTTAGAAAGTTCTACCGATAGTGAATGTGAAGAACTCTTCATCATCGCCATCAAATTTCTTAATTGGTTTCGCTAGTGAGAATACTAGTGGCCCCATTGGAGACATCCACTGCAACGCCGCACCGTAAGAAGAGCGGTAGTTGGTTGGATCTGAGTAATCGTAGTAGTAGTTAGCACCCGAAATGTTGCTATTTTCTCGATAATCAAACTCGGTATCCCAAACACTTGCCATATCAAAGAAGATACTGGTACGAATTTGGTTTTGTACTTCCTCTGATGCGAACGGCGTTGGAACGATCAACTCAATACTTGCTAATGCGACTGCGTTACCACCCACTGAATCATCTGTCGCAATATCTGTACCATTGTTAGAGCCGGATGTATCGCGGTAAACCGCTTTAGGGCCAACAGAGTTTGAGCCAAAGCCACGAAGCGATGTAAAGCCACCGGCGTAGTAGTTTTCGTAGAATGGGAACAAGTTATCGTTACCATCCGTTTGACCGTAACCATTACCGTAACCTAAGCGGCCACGGAACAAGAGGGTAAACTCGTGCTTTTTAGTCAATGGCACATACTGGCGAACATCGTACTGCATTTTGAAGTATTGAACGTCAGAGCCAGGTACGGTCATTTTATAGAATGCACGCTGATGGTTACCTGCCGTAGGGAAATAGCCACGGTTTAAGTTATTACGTGTCCAAGAGATATTGAAGTCGAAGTCGTTCGTATTCAATGCCCCACTTGAATCTATATTATCTTTTTGCGCTTCTAAGAACTGCTCTACCTGCAAGTAAGGCGATAAGTTACCGATCTTGTTGTGCGTATAACCGACACCGAATTCAAAACGGTTCAACTCATCGAATGGGAAGCCCCACGTTAAGCTCGCGCCATAGCTTTCGTTGGTATAGTCAACGATATTGGCTTCTTTAGCTTCAAATTCGTTATAGAAAACCTTACCACCTAAGCTTACACCGTCTAAGTTCCAGTACGGATCACGGTAATCAAGACTGATGTTTTTCTGGTAGTCATTCATCATCGCGTTGATACCAACACGGTTACCGCTACCAATAAAGTTATCTTGTTGCAGGCCAACCTGGAAGCTCACACCCGATTCTGTACCGTAGCCAACACCGAAGTTAACGCTACCAGAGTTCGCTTCTTTGACAGAGTAAACTAGGTCAACTTGATCATCACTACCAGGAACTCGAACCGTCTGTACTTCAACATTTTCAAAGTAGCCCAAACGATTTAGACGAGTTTTACCCGTTTCAATCGATTTCGAGTTCAACCAACTGCCTTCCATCTGACGCATTTCACGACGAAGGACTTCATCTTTGGTTGAGTTATTACCCGTGAAGCGAATATCACGAACATAAATTCGGTTACCCGGGTCTACGTTAACGACCAAAGAAACTTCTTGATTCTCGTCGTCAAACTCTGGAATGGTATTCACTTGAGGATAAGCATAACCGGACTCACCAAGCACACGCTTAATCCCTTCTTCCATTGAAGTCACCAACGAGCCGTTGTATGTCTCATTGTCTTCAAATGGCACAAGTCTTTCGAACGTCGCTTCCTCACCAATCAAATCACCACGGAACTTCACGTCCTTAACGGTGTAAACCTCGCCCTCTTCTAGACCAAGAGTAATGTATACCCCTTTCTTGTCAGGAGAGATTGCAACTTGTGTCGAATCAACGTTAAATTTTAAGTAACCACGATCCAGGTAGAATGATTTGAGTGCTTCAATATCACCTGCAAGAACTTGCTTTTGATACTTTTCATCAGAAAGGAAATTCCACCACGGCACATCAACATTTAAGTTAAAGCGCGAAAGCAGTTCTTCATCACTGAACACTTCATTACCGATAAAGTTGATTTGCTGAATTTTTGCCGACACACCTTCAGTAAAGACAAACTTAAGATCAGAACGATTACGTGGTAGTGGAGTCACCACCGCTTTTACTGTTGCGTTGTATTTACCTACGCTGTAGTAAAAGTCTTCTAAGCCTTTTTCAATGTTGCTTAGCGTGGTGCGGTCAAGCGCTTCACCTTCACGAACGCCAGACGCGTTCAGGTTTTCTTGTAGCTGCTCGTCCTTGATTGCTTTGTTACCTGAAAAAGAGATGCTTGCAATGGTAGGACGTTCTTTGACTTGAACCATCAGAACACCACCGTCACGCAACACTTTCACATCTTCAAAGTTACCAGATGCATACAGGGCGCGGATAATTTCTGCAACATCGCCTTGGCCAATGGTATCACCGACACGTACAGGCATTTTCAACAATGCAGCACCCAGTGCTACACGCTGCAATCCATCGATTTCAATATCTTGAACTACGAAGTTCTCTGCTCCATTTGCAGATACACTGGTCGCCAGTAAACTTGCAAATAGAATTCGCTTAATCGCCATACTTGTTCTAATTATTCCTTGCTACTGCTTTTGTCTCTGAACTATCACAGACGAGTAAAATCATTAAATAGCGCTAACGCCATGAGCGAGAAGATGATCGCACCACCAATTCTAAAACCCATTTCCTGCACTTTCTCAGGAACAGGACGTCGAATGACAGCTTCAATTGCAAAAAACAACAAATGACCGCCATCCAACATTGGTAAAGGAACGAGATTAATAATACCTAGGTTAACACTAATTAGAGCGAGAAAACCTAAAAAGTAGACCAAACCATAATCTGCTGTCGCGCCTGCGCCTTTGGCTATTGATATTGGTCCACTCAGATTATTCAGACCAACGTCTCCAACAATCAGCTTCTTAAGCATGCTGATTGTCAAACCAATGACTTGGCCAGTTTTGTCTACTGCTTTACCTATTGACTCGAATACACCAAACTGAAGATCGAAGCGATAACTTTCTGGCCATTCTGCGACTTTAGGTGCAATACCTGCAAAACCAACGACTTCTTTGTTAGCTAGCTCACGGCTACCGGGCGTCAGCGTCAATGTTTGCTCATAACCCTGACGCAACACCGTCAATTCAAGCGGTGTATCAGGATTAGAACGAACCGCTTCAACCACTTGCTTCCATTCGGTTACGCGTTGTTGACCAATTGCGACAACCTCATCACCTGGAAGCACACCGGCTTTTTCCGCCGCTCCACCTTGCGAGACCTGCTCGATAACTCGATACACCTCCGGTGTATACGGAGCAAAACCTAACGACTGCATCGCTGACTGAGTTTCTGGGTCGAACTTCCACTCACGTAAATCGAGCGTTTTCGTTACTTCTGAACCAACTTCATTCGCTGACGTTAGTGTTACCGTCATCAAATCATCGCCAATATGAGAAATCAATCCCATATTTACTGATTCCCAATCCGGAGTTTTGATACCAGATATCGATTTAAGTTCCATTCCAGATTCAATTCCAGCTTCCGCAACAATCGAATTGGGCGTAACTTCACCAATTACAGGCTTAACAGCTGGGATACCAATTAGAAATACCAGCCAATAGGCAAAAATTGCGAAAAGAAAATTAAAGATGGGGCCAGCCGCAACAATAGAGGTTCGCTTCCATAACGGCTTCTTATCAAACGCTAGGTGCTTCTCATGCTCTGGCACCTCATCGACACGGCTATCAACCATTTTCACATAGCCGCCGAGAGGGATCATTGAGATGCTGTACTCCGTTCCGTCTTTGCCTACTTTACTCCAAATAGACTTGCCGAAACCGATTGAAAACTTTTCAACTTTAACGCCGCAACGGCGAGCAACCCAAAAATGCCCAAATTCGTGCACGGCAACAAGAATGCCCAGTGCGACGATAAAAGAAATGAGATTCCACAATATACCAGTCATCAGCTACGCTCGCGTATGGTTTCTAGGGCAATAGTTCGTGCCATTCTATCTAGCTCGAGCAAGCTTTCCAAGCTATTCGCATTCTCAGCTTTGCAGCTTGCGTTGATTTTATTCAACACAGACTCATTGATGCGAGCAATATCGGTAAAACCTAGTCTGTTATTTAAAAATGCATCAACAGCGACTTCATTAGCTGCATTCAATGCTGTTGTTGCGTGTTGACCTTCATAACAGGCATCAATTGCGAGTTTTAAACATGGGTAACGAGCAAAATCAGGCTGCAAAAACGTCAGCTCACCAACTTTCGTGAAGTCTAGCGGCTTAACCCCAGCTTCCACTCTTGACGGGTATGACATGGTGAGCGCAATTGGCGTCGCCATATCCGCTTCTCCCATTTGTGCCAAGACCGAACCATCACGATACTGAACCATAGAATGAATTACCGATTGAGGATGAATAACCACCTTCAGTTGTTCGCGATCAGCATTAAATAGCCACTTAGCTTCGATATACTCAAGGCCTTTATTCATCATCGTGGCAGAGTCAACAGAAATTTTTGGCCCCATCGACCAGTTTGGATGAGCAATCGCCTGCGCGGGTGTCACCTGCTCCAGTTCTGCGATGTCAGTGTAACGGAAAGGACCACCAGATCCAGTCAACAAAATATGAGAAATGCCATGTTCTTGTAAATTGCAACGACCTAGACTGGTTTGTACTTGCTGTGGTAAACATTGGAAAATGGCGTTGTGTTCACTATCGACGGGAAGTAGCTCTGCGCCAAATTCTTCAACGGCATCAATAAATAGCTGGCCTGACATTACAAGTGCTTCTTTATTTGCCAACAAGACTCGCTTACCTGCTTTCACGGCAGCCATGGTAGGCAATAAGCCAGCGGCTCCTACAATAGCAGCCATTACACTGTCGACCTCGTCCAGCGAAGCAATATGGCATAGCGCATCAACACCACCTAGCACTTCGGTACCTGGCGAAACTGAGTGTAGCTCAGCTTGAAGTTGAGACGCCGCAGCTTTATCTGCCATGACCGCATACTTAGGTTGCCACTGACGACATAAACCGATCATCTTTTCAACGTTAGTGCTTGCCGCTAAGGCAACGACAGAAAACAGATCTGGGTTTTGTTCGACCACTTTAAGCGTGCTTGCACCAATTGATCCAGTAGCACCAAGAATCGTTAACTTTTGCATGTTGTAAGACCGTTAGAAAGCTCAGGAGCGACGACGCCGCTCCTGATAAATTAGAATACGTAGTAAAGAAGAGCAAAAACTGGGAATGCTGCGGTTAGGCTGTCGATACGATCTAGCACACCACCGTGCCCTGGGATAATGTTACTGCTGTCTTTAATGCCTGAGACACGTTTGAACATACTTTCAACCAGATCACCAAGCACTGAAACAACGACAGTAACCAGCGTAATCAGCACCATATGGACAGGGCTAGTGAACTGGATATCGAACCAATCAGCAAATGCCCACGCTACGATTAATGCCGTGATAATGCCACCAATTAACCCTTCAATGGTTTTATTGGGGCTTACATGAGGAGCCATCTTACGTTTGCCTAAGCTTTTGCCTGCAAAGTAGGCGCCGCTATCTGCAGCCCATACCAAGAAACAAACGTACAACACAAGCTTTGCGCCGTGGTATGGATCTACAGTGATGTCATACGCTCTGAGAATAATCACACTCCAAAGGAATGGGATTAATGTCAGAAAACCAAATACATGACGTAAAACAAAATTACTTTGCCAAGATTTCGTCGTTTTGGGGTAAGTAATCGCCATTAAGCTAGCAATAATCCACCAAACAAAACCAATACCCAAGACGACATAATGAGGTGTCGTTAAGTGATTGAGGCTATATGCATCAGGCGAGATGTATAGAAAACTAAGTCCGGTAATAATGATTGCCGGCACAAGGGCAGCAATGCGAGAGTTGCTTCCTGTAAACTGAGTCCACTCCCAAAAACCTAATAGCGTTATTGCAGTTAAAGCGGCAATAAAGCCCATTAGCGGTAATTTAAAAATGCCTAAAATAACCAGGGGAGCTAAAATTAGTGCTGTTATTATTCTCTGTTTCAAACTAACTAGTCCTTATTGAGCTGCCATCAATGCCTTTATTTGTTCACCTGTACAGCCAAAACGACGTTCTCGGTTGATAAACCAAGTCACAGCTTCTACCAAACTGTCTTCATCGAATTCTGGCCAGTACTCTGGTGTAAAGTACATTTCTGCATAAGCCATTTGCCACAACATAAAGTTGCTGATGCGGCACTCTCCACTGGTGCGAATTAAAAGATCCACTTCCGGTAGGTCTGCCATGGTCAAATGCTCAGTGATTAGCTGCTCATTGATATCCTCTACACGAATTTCACCGTTACGTGCTTTTAGCGCTAACGTTTTAGCAGCTTCTGTGATGTCCCATTTACCGCCATAGTTGGCTGCAATGTTGATCACCATACCCGTGTTATCTGCCGTTAGGTTTTCTGCTTCTACAATTTTCTTTTGTAGACGCTCACTAAATCGACTGGTATCACCGATCACGCGCAACCGTAAGTTATTTTTGTGTAGTTTTTTTACTTCACTAGACAGGACCGTGATAAACAGTTCCATCAAAAGACCCACTTCTTCCTCCGGACGACGCCAGTTTTCACTACTAAAAGCAAACAGCGTCATGGCTCTAATGCCTAGTTTTGAAGCAGCAGCCACGGTCTTACGAACGGCACTAACGCCTTTTTTATGACCAAATACGCGAGGTTTTCCTTTGGACTTAGCCCAACGGCCATTACCGTCCATAATGATGGCAATATGCTTAGGAAGGGAATCAGAGAAGGCTTGAGAATTTTGCATAGGGAGTTAATTGAGTTCCATCAGTTGGATAGACTAACATAAAAAAACGCTGAGCTGTGAGCACAGCGTTTTCCAACAGTGATGTGTGTGGGAGTATTAAACTTCCATCAACTCTTTTTCTTTTGCAGCAAGAACTTCATCGATCTTCTTAACTGCAACGTCAGTTAGCTTTTGAATTTCGTCTTGTGCTTTACGGTCTTCATCTTCAGAGATTTCTTTATCTTTTAGAAGCGCTTTAAGATCGTTGTTTGCGTCACGACGGATGTTACGAACAGCAACACGACCACCTTCAGCTTCACCACGGACGATCTTAACTAGGTCTTTACGACGTTCTTCCGTTAGCGGTGGAAGTGGAACGCGGATGATAGTGCCAGCTGACATAGGGTTTAGACCAAGGTCAGACGTCATGATCGCTTTTTCTACTTTCGGCGTCAGCTCTTTATCAAAAACCGTGATTGCAAGTGTACGTGCATCTTCAGCAATAACGTTTGCTACTTGGTTTAGAGGTGTTGCTGCACCGTAGTATTCTACAGAAATACCAGATAGTAGGCTTGGGTGTGCACGACCTGTACGAATTTTAGAAAGGTTGTTCTTAAGCGCTTCAACGCTTTTATCCATGCGCTCTTGCGCGTCTTTTTTGATTTCGTTAATCACAGTTTCACCTTAAAAATGTCATCTTTCCTGAAGAAAGCCTAAAACGGTTGAGCAAAGCAAGCACCACCCTAACGCTTTGGAGTGGCACCTTAAGCCAAGCTTATTCGTTGATGAGCGTGCCTTCTGCTTCGCCCATAACCACGCGACGTAGTGCGCCTGGCTTGTTCATATTAAATACGCGGATTGGCATTTTGTGGTCACGAGCTAGCGTAAACGCCGCCAAGTCCATAACTTTCAGCTCTTTATCCAGAACTTCCGCATAAGATAGCTTATCATACAGCTCTGCGTCTGGGTTTGCTACAGGGTCAGCAGTAAATACACCATCAACTTTCGTCGCTTTTAGTACGACATCCGCTTCAATTTCGATACCACGTAAACAAGCAGCAGAATCCGTTGTAAAGAACGGGTTACCAGTACCAGCAGAGAAGATGACAACTCGGCCTTGGCGAAGCTCACGGATCGCATCAGCCCAATTATAGTCGTCACATACGCCTTTTAGAGGGATTGCAGACATAACGCGCGCATTTACGTATGCACGGTGAAGAGCATCACGCATCGCTAGGCCATTCATTACTGTAGCAAGCATACCCATGTGGTCACCAACTACGCGGTTCATACCAGCTTCAGCTAGGCCTGCACCACGGAACAAGTTACCGCCACCGATAACTACACCAACCTGAACACCCAGTTCAACCAGTTCTTTAACTTCTTGTGCCATACGATCAAGGACCGCAGGATCAATACCAAAACCGTCTTCACCTTGAAGAGCTTCACCACTCAGTTTTAATAGAATACGTTGATACGCTGGTTTAGGGTTCGTAGTCATGGAGTTTACCTTCCAAAGAGAGTTGTTGATTAACAGTCATGAATAGACACAACTTCAGTTATGGCTATTCATCACGGCTAATCGTTCACTGCTCATAAAAAGACCGCAGCCTTGGCTACGGTCTAATCTTTATACAGTCTCTAAGGATTAACCTTTTTGAGCTGCTGCAACTTCTTCAGCGAAGCTCATTTCTTCTTTCTTCTCGATACCTTCACCTACTTCTAGGCGAACGAACGTAGAAACTGAAGCGCCTTTTTCTTTCAGCATTTCGCCTACAGTTTTCTTAGGCTCCATGATGAAAGCTTGACCTGTTAGAGAGATCTCGCCAGTGAATTTCTTCATGCGGCCAACAACCATCTTCTCAGCGATTTCAGCAGGCTTGCCTTCGTTCATTGCGATTTCAACTTGAACCGCTTTCTCTTTTTCTACTACGTCAGCTGGTACGTCTTCTGGGTTAACGAACTCAGGCTTAGAAGCAGCAACGTGCATTGCAACGTGCTTAAGAGTTTCTGCGTCGCCTTCACCAGCAACAACAACACCGATTTTCTCACCGTGACGGTAAGAAGCGATTGCAGTGCCTTGAACGTATTCTACGCGACGGATAGTGATGTTTTCACCGATTTTAGCTACTAGAGCTACACGTGCGTCTTCGAATTGTGCTTGTAGTTCTTCAACAGAAGCTTTTGAAGCTAGAGCTGCAGCTGCAACTTCTTCTGCGAATGCAGTGAAGTTACCGTCTTTAGCAACGAAGTCAGTTTGGCAGTTAACTTCAAGAAGAACAGCAACGCCGTTTTCTTCTTTGATGATGATTGCGCCTTCAGCTGCAACGTTACCAGCTTTCTTAGCTGCTTTCGCTGCGCCAGATTTACGCATGTTTTCAATTGCTAGTTCGATGTCAGCGTTTGCTTCTACAAGCGCTTTCTTACATTCCATCATGCCAGCGCCAGTACGCTCGCGAAGTTCTTTAACTAGAGCAGCAGTTACAGTTGCCATTCTGTCTTCCTCGTTTGATTCGAAATAAGGTAAAAAACAGGGGCCTAACATTGTCGGCCCCCATTGCTAACTATAACTTAGTTTATGCTACACAAAGGTTTCACATAGACCAAGTGTGACACAGAGCCGCTATTATTCAGCTTCTACGAAACCGTCTTTTTCAGCAACTGCAGCTACGTCTTTGTTACGACCTTCAGATACTGCTGAAGCAGCAGCGTTCAGGTATAGCTGTACAGCGCGGATCGCGTCGTCGTTACCTGGGATTACGTAGTCAACGCCGTCTGGGTTAGAGTTAGTATCTACCACAGCGTATACTGGAATACCTAGGTTGTTAGCTTCTTTAATTGCAATGTGTTCGTGATCAGCGTCGATTACGAATAGAGCGTCTGGTAGGCCGCCCATGTCTTTGATACCACCAAGAGATTTCTCTAGCTTCTCCATTTCGCGAGTACGCATTAGAGCTTCTTTCTTAGTTAGTTTGTCAAAAGTACCGTCTTGAGATTGAGTCTCTAGTTCTTTTAGACGCTTGATAGACTGACGAACTGTTTTGTAGTTTGTAAGCATACCGCCTAACCAGCGGTTGTTTACGTAAAACTGGTTGCTTGCGATTGCAGCTTCTTTAACAGCTTCAGATGCAGCGCGCTTAGTACCTACGAATAGAACCTTACCTTTCTTCTCGCCAACTTTAGCTAGTTCAGCTAGAGCGTCGTTGAACATTGGTACAGTTTTTTCTAGGTTGATGATATGAACTTTGTTACGAGCACCAAAGATGAATGGCTTCATTTTTGGGTTCCAGTAACGAGTCTGGTGACCGAAGTGAACACCAGCTTTTAGCATATCGCGCATTGATACAGTTGCCATTTTAAAATCCTCTATGGGGTTAGGCCTCCACATTCCCCATAACTCCGACCAAGCTTCTGCTCAGCACCCCGGAATATGTGACGGAATGTGTGTGATTTAAAGATAAAAGGTTATTCGGATGAAGCTTGCTTCGCCGCTTAACTTTGCTAAACGAAGAGAACAGTCCTCTATTCCGGCGCGCTTTATACCATATTTTAGCTCACTGTGGCTAGTAAAAATTATTTCTTCACCGAGCCACTTTCTCCTATTTATAAGCAAAACTTTAAACATATGATCGAATTAAGAATGATGCATATTCCTATCTAACTTGGGTTAACGCCCCGATGTCTGATAGAATGCGGCCATTCGCACGTTTACGTGCATAGGAATAAGTAGAGAAAGCCAATGTCAATCAAGATTAAAACTGCTGAAGAAATAGAACGCATGCGCATTGCGGGCAAGCTAGCCGCAGAGATTCTAGAAATGATCGAACCACACATCAAAGTTGGTGTGACGACAGAAGAGTTAAACAAAATCTGTCATGAGTACGCTCTAGAAAAAGGCGCATACTCTGCTCCGCTTGATTATCATGGTTTCCCTAAGTCGATCTGTACTTCAATCAACCATATCGTATGCCATGGTATTCCAGCGGAAAAAGACGAAATCGGTAGCAACGGCCAAATGAAGCCGGCGGTACTAAAAGATGGTGACATCTTAAACGTTGATATTACCGTAATCGTTCCAAATGATGAGAATGCCGATCTGAGCGTGCGTCCTCAGGGGTACCATGGTGACACTTCTAAGATGTTCCTAGTCGGTGATGTTTCGCCTGCAAACAAACGTCTGTGCATGGTAGCTCAAGAAGCACTGTATGTTGGTATGCGTACCGTTAAGCCAGGTTCAACGGTTGGTGACATCGGTACAGCTATCGAGAAGTACATCAAAGAGAACAACAAGAACAATCCTCGCAACAAGTTTTCTATTGTGAAAGACTTCTGTGGTCACGGTATCGGCGATGAGTTCCATGAAGAACCACAAGTGGTTCATTACAAGAACAAAGACCGCCGCGTATTAAAAGAAGGCATGTGCTTTACTATTGAGCCGATGATTAACGCTGGTAAATTTGGTTGCTCTGTTGATGCACAAGATGACTGGACTGTTTACACGGGCGACGGCAAGAACTCTGCGCAATGGGAACATACCATTGTAGTAACAAAAGAAGGTTGTGAAGTACTAACGCTTCGTAGCGACGATACGATTCCTCGCCTAATGAAAAACGCGTAAAGCTGACGACCACTCGTTGTTTACTATATCCCTGCTTCGGCGGGGATATTTTTTATCTGCCGCAAATTTGTTAGATTGTTATTAGATTAGCTTGCACGGATGGCAAATATGACACTTCAGTCCCCTCTTTCCTTTTCCGATGAACAAATCAATATCGGTGAACTCAAACGAGAATTAGAGAAGTTTAGCTCTAATCAAAACCAAGAGTTTCTCAATCATCATCCGGTAACAAGCTTGGTTTTAGCCAGAGCTGAATATATGGATCTGCTTCTCAATCGTTTGTGGCAACATTTTGGTTTCAAGGATATTTACAACATTTCCCTGGTTGCCGTTGGTGGCTACGGACGCGGTGAGCTGCATCCACTCTCCGATATCGATATTTTGATTCTGTCGAACAATAAACTGCCAACCGCGTTAGAAGCAAAAATCAGCGAATTCATTACGCTGTTGTGGGATTTAAAACTCGAGGTCGGACACGCTGTTCGCACCGTTACTGAATGTGCTGAAATTGGTAAAGCCGATCTAACGGTCGCGACAAACCTGCAAGAAGCGCGACTGCTGTGTGGAAGCGAGGACACCTTTCAGGCACTGAAGAAAGTCGTGTTATCAGACTCCTTCTGGCCAAGTGAGACGTTTTACCGCGCTAAAATTCAAGAGCAGCGCGAACGCCATGCACGTTACCACGACACGACCTACAACTTAGAACCGGACATTAAATCAACCCCTGGCGGGCTACGCGATATTCATACATTAAGCTGGGTCGCTCGACGTCACTTTGGTGCGACTTCATTGTTGGAAATGAGCCGATACGGATTTTTAACTGACGCAGAATACCGAGAATTGGTTGAATGTCAGGACTTCCTTTGGCGAGTACGTTTCGCTCTGCACATGGAGCTTCGCCGCTATGACAACCGCTTGACCTTTGCTCATCAAGCACAAGTTGCGGAAAATCTAGGCTACGTCGGAGAAGGCAATCGAGGCGTAGAAATGATGATGAAAGAGTTCTACCGCACGCTTCGTCGTGTGGCAGAGCTCAATAAAATGCTACTCAAACTCTTTGACCAAGCGATCATTAATGGTGGGGCAACAGAAAGTGCCGAGATTCTCGATACGGACTTTCAACGTCGCGGTTCTTTAATTGAAGCGCGGAAACCCGCATTGTTCCAAGCTCGCCCAGAAACTATTCTGGATATGTTCTTACATATTGCTAACGACTCGACTATTGAAGGGGTGAGCCCACCAACGCTGCGTCAACTGCGCACCGCTCGCCGTCGGCTCAACAAGTTTTTGCACACCATTCCTGCTGCGCGTGAAAAGTTCATGGCGTTATGTCGTCACCCTAATGCTCTGCACAAAGCATTCAGTCTCATGCACCGATTAGGGGTTATGGCGGCCTATTTACCGCAATGGAGTCAGATTGTTGGTCAAATGCAGTTTGACTTATTCCATGCCTACACAGTTGATGAACACAGTATTCGCTTACTTAAACACATCAACACTTTTAGTGACCCAGAAAATCATGCGAAGCACCCAATTTGCTGTGACGTCTACCCTCGAATGCAAAAGAAAGAGCTGCTGATTATTGCCGCTATTTTCCACGATATCGGGAAAGGTCGTGGCGGCGATCACTCAATTATCGGTGAAGGAGAAGCATACGACTTCTGCATTGAGCATGGCTTATCGAAGCCCGAAGCCAAACTTGTCGCTTGGTTGGTAAGACATCATCTATTAATGTCTGTCACCGCACAGCGCCGAGACATTTATGATCCTGATGTCATTACCGAATTTGCCAAAAAAGTCAGAGACGAAGAATCTCTCGATTATCTTGTATGCCTGACAGTTGCAGATATTTGTGCAACGAACCCAGAACTTTGGAATGCTTGGAAACGAACTTTACTTGCGGAGCTGTATTACTCCACACAACGTGCTTTACGTAGAGGCCTAGAGAACCCTGTCGATGTGCGTGAGCGAATTCGCCACAATCAACAAATGGCCTCCGCAATGCTGCGCAAAGAGGGGTTTGCCGCGCGCGAAATTGAAGTATTGTGGCAACGCTTCAAAGCTGACTACTTCCTTCGTCATACCCATACGCAAATCGCGTGGCACTGCGAACACTTACTTCGCATGGAAGATCCGACTAAGCCTTTGGTATTGATCAGTAAAAAAGCCACTCGTGGCGGCACTGAGGTGTTTGTATATACGAAAGACCAGCCTGCTTTATTTGCGACGGTCGTGGCGGAGTTAGATAGGCGTAATTTTAATGTACACGACGCGCAAATCATGACCAGCAAAGATGGGCACGTGATTGATACCTTTATGGTACTCGATCAACATGGCGAAGCGATCGATGAGTCTCGTCACGCGGCGGTGATTAAACACCTCACCCATGTACTGGAGGCGGGCCGACCAACCAAGATTAAAACGCGCCGTACTCCGAACAAACTTCAGCACTTTAATGTGAAAACCAAAGTCGACTTCTTACCAACCAAAGGTAAAAAACACACTTTAATGGAGTTTGTCGCGCTAGACACACCAGGGCTGTTGGCCAAAGTAGGCCGTACGTTTGCTGATTTAAATATCAACCTTCACGGTGCCAAAATCACCACCATTGGTGAGCGAGCAGAAGACTTGTTTATTTTAACCAGTGATGCAGGAGGAAGATTAAGTGAAGAACAGCAAGATGAGCTAAGAGAGAGATTGATCGAAAAGTTATCTGATGAGGTCGCAGCTTAGATAAAACCTGCCAATCTTTTCGGTTCAGGGCGAGAGCGATCTTGCCCACAAGTTAAGCATTTTGGCTAAATATCAGCTATCTAGCTCATACATAGGCTGCTACAGTTATATCAATATCAATTCGATGTAATAGAGGTAGCCTATGTATCCCCACCTCACTGGTTTGGGTATTCACGACCCTAAGCAGATTGAACGTTATTCCCTACGCCAAGAAGCACACAAAGACGTACTCAAGATATATTTCCACAAGCAAAAAGGCGAACTATTCGCTAAAAGCGTTAAATTCAAATACCCACGCCAAATCAAAAATGTTCTTGTTGATAGTGGCAGTCACAAATATAAAGAAGTAACGGAAATCAACCGTAACCTCACATTAGTCATTGATGAACTGAATAAAATCACTAAGCCAACGAAACAACCTGAGGTTGATGTCAAAGAGAAAATTCTCTCAGACCTTCGTCATTTAGAAAAAGTCGTTTCGAGCAAGATCGCAGAGATCGAGGCGGATCTCGAAAAACTAAAGTAAAACGTTAAGTCTTAAATATTAAAAAGGGTTAGCATTGATGCTAACCCTTTTTATTTG
>NZ_JAWOTL010000027.1:0-46020 GCF_033338835.1 Vibrio sp. Vb0888 | reverse complement strand
ACATCAATATGAACATCTAACGTGTCAGTTAAAAACGATTGGCGAAAGAGAGACTTCGTCATGCGTTACTCCTTAATAGCACGGCGGATATGTTAATAAATTGTACAAAGGATTTTTGTTGCTGCGATCTCACTTATGAGTAGAAATCACTATTTCCCTCGAAAATCCGATGCCTTTTCGCGCCAGGCACTCAAATCAAGCATTGAGGCGTTTAATTTTCAAACAATTACAAAGTGTTAGGGCTGTGAACTTTACCACAGCCATGATTAAGATCATTATGATTTGATCAAATTTTTGTAGCTATAAAGCAGATTATGCATCAACACTGCGAAAAACTTAGCCGCGCTGTGCGAGTAAACGCTCAAACTCATCGACTTTTTCACGCACTAGCTCAACACTCTGCTGCCAAAACGTTGGCTGGGTTAAATCCATCGACAGATGCTTTTCGACGACATCTTCCGCCATCATGCAGCCTGTATCGCGCAGCAAATTGATGTAATCGGTGTAAAACGCTTCGCCTTTGGTTTCTCGCTGTGCATAGATACCCTTGCTAAACAAGAAACCAAATAGGTATGGGTAGTTATAAAAGCTCACGCTATCAATAGAAAAGTGCAGCTTGCTTGCCCAGAAGTACGGATCCGGTTCGCTCATTACGTCGCCATACCATTCTTTCCAAGTTTCTGACATCAACTCACAGAAATCATCTGCGGTTAACTCTCCATCCTGGCGGCGTTCATAAAACGATTTTTCAAACTCGTAGCGAACCGGAATGTTGATCATTAAAGCTAGCGCAGATGACAACTCTTCCCACAACATCTCGAGCTTTTCATCAACGCTCTCAGCTTTCGAAATCAAATGATCACGAACGATGTTTTCTGCAAAGATAGAGGCGGTTTCTGCTAACGTCATTGGGTAGTAAGTTTGGCAAAGTGGCAAATCACGAATAACCCAGTTATGGAACGCATGGCCAAGTTCATGTGCCAGAGTCATAAGGTCTGACCGACTGCCACTCCAAGTCATAAACACAAGTGGTGTTCGCGTTGCTGGCAGTTTGGTGCAGTATGCGCCAAGACGCTTGTTAGCATTTGGCGCGGCATCAATCCAACCATTTTGTACCATCAAACGGACAAACTCCGACATCTCAGGGTTTACTGTTTCAAATGCTTCACAAATAACATCAATCGCTTCATCAAAGTCGTAAACCTTCACTTCACCGCTCAAAGCAGGCATAGCCGCCAGATGATTCCAAGGTTTCATCTCATCCAGACCATGTACTTGCGCCATCAATAAACCTGCTTTCTGACCAATAGCTCGACTGTCTTTGGCTACGGTCATCATCGCATTTAAAGTTTCAGCTTGGATTCGGCTACCATGCAAACTCGGCTCTAGGAAGTGAACTTCACGCTTCGTAGAACGCTTTTTGTTTTCAGTTAAGCGCCATCCTGCTAACGCATTCAAAATCGCAGCGAATGATTCTTGATGCGTTTGCATTGCATCTTGTACGCCTCGCCACGCGGCTTCTTGACGCTCGAATTCAGAACCATAAAGAATGCTTGCCGCTTGAGAAAACCCAAGCTCTTCACTCTTACCATCTACATACTTAAGCTTCACTTTCAATGAGCCAGTCAGGTTATCGTATAGGTTACCCCAAGCCGATTTGCCATCCACACTCATCGCAGCCAGTAACTGTTCTTCTGCGTTGCTAAGACGAGTATCCGCCAACTTTCTAGAATTCAAGATAGAAAAAGCTTGCCCACTGATATCAGGATTCTCATGGTCTAACACGCGCAAGATAAACTCTTCGTCGGCATGAGTTAATGTCAAATCAAAGGGACTGAACGCTTGGGAAAGCTCCGAAAAGATGCGGGTCATTTTACCAAGTAACGATTTCGCTTCGGCGTTTGTTGCATCAACAGAAGCATAACAACTCGCAAAATTTGCAACTGTACCCGCTAAACGACTCGCGGCTTCATTGGTTAAAATCGCATTTTGCATGATCTCTACGTTGCCACAATCTGCTGATTGTTTATTCAAAAGATCAATACATTGTTCCACAAGAGCAATATCGTCTTGAATTCGTGGGTCAGAAAGGTCGTTATAAACGATGGACAAATCCCAACTCGGCGTTGTCATTTCTATATTTCCTTTTTATGTAACTGAGTCAATTTTCGCTTCCTGCACCTAGCAGATGGGCTTCCACTGACATCTTCCGTGACTATGCCCGTAAGCAATATCGTTCTGGGCATTTTAATATTTATAAATTAACGAGTTAAAAGAGGTACGCCAATCGAACGCACCGAGGCGTAAATTTGCTCATCTATGGTAATTGTTACATGCGTGACAGAAGCGTTTCCTATCGACAACGTCGAATACCACTTTGGGTTACGCCAATCTAACTCCAATACATGAGCAAGAATCATACGAATGACGCCACCATGCGTGACGATAAGTAGATTGTCATTGATATCGTTGATGATTTGAGACCAAACGCGACATATGCGCTCAGAAAATGTGCTTAAGCTCTCAGCATTCGGCAACGTATGTTGTGCTGGCGATTGCCAAAAAGCATCTAGCTTTTTCCACTGCTCAGTGAGCATATCAAAAGGCATACCATCAAAATCACCAAATGCCATCTCTTGTAAAGACTCATCCGTCATTACTGGTAATAATTGCTGTTCAGCAATGATGTTTGCCAGTTCTTGACAGCGTGAAAGCGGAGAAGAAATTATTCCACCCACACCTCGTCCACTCTCGGCCCAAGCCCGAGCAATACTCTCTTGATCAGCAGGCGTAACTTTTACATCTGTTTGGCCATGGAGTCCTGGTGGAGCGTCTACTTTTCCATGACGCACAAGATAGATATTGAGTGTTTTCATTTTGTTCCATCCTACTCTTTAAGAACCAACGGCAAACCAGCAGCAACAAAGGTAACGCGATGGCAAACACTGGCTAGTTTTTGATTCATCCGTCCTGCATTATCCACAAAATAACGACTAACCGCCCCCAAAGGCACAATGCCCATTCCAACCTCGTTAGAGACGAATATTAACGTCGCATCTGAGCCACGTACCATCTTTATAAGCTTTTCAATTTCTGCTTCTAGCTTCTCATTGGAACATTCATCACCTAACTCAAATATCCAATTGTTGAGCCACAAGGTTAAACAGTCGACCAATACAACATCGGTGGTAGCGAAATTTGTCAGTAACTCAGATAAATGAAGGGGGCATTCATGCTCTTGCCACTCGCCCCCGCGTTGCTTTTGATGATGCGCTATTCGCTCTCGCATTTCTTGGTCAAATGGCAGCGCGGTTGCAACATAGTGTAATGATCGATGAGAAGCGACCGATAAGTGCTTAGCTGTTTTTTCTGCCAAATGCGACTTCCCAGAGCGCGCGCCACCGAGTATCAATTGCTTCATGAGGAGTGATACAACCCAATCATAGTGAGATAAATAAGCAGTTCCGACAACTGTTGCGCTGCGCCAAGGCAATCCCCCGTAAAGCCGCCAATTCTCTTGGTTAACCAACGTTTGAACATCAAACGAAATACCACGAGAACAAGCGATATCAAGATCGCATCCGCGAAACCAAGCACAAGCAATGTTACGCCACCAGTAAACAACAAAATGGAGACTTCTAGAGAAGACTGGCGACTTGCTAGCGGTTTACTTTTCGACGTATCACTGTCACTGACATAAGGCATGTCATAAATAAGCGTCGCTGCTAGTGCTCGGCTTGCGGTGTAAGCGACGACAATGACCAACCAAAAGTGCGGCAAGTTAGCCAGTTCACTCCAAAAAACATACTTAGCCAATAACGCCATAATGAGAGTGGCGGCACCATAAGTGCCAATACGACTGTCTTTCATAATAGAGAGGCGTCGCTCTACGGTCATGCCACCGCCAATGCCATCCGCCATATCGGTCAAGCCGTCTTCGTGAAAAGCCCCAGTTAACAATAAGCTAAACACCATCGTTAATACTATGGCAACCGACTCTGGAAAAAAAATTGAGGTGAGCGAGAATACCAAAGCGCAAAGTGCTCCAAGCACGAGACCAACTAACGCAAAGTAACGGCCTGCCTGATTCATGCGTTCTTCACTGTAAGGCAACGCTTGGGGCACGGGTAAGCGGCTAAAAAAACTGGTAGCTAATAGAAATAACTCCCACTGGTATCTTAACGATGACGGCGTGACTTTCTCAGAATTATCAGGGACTGACACTAAACTGTAACTCCTGCACTCTCAAAGCTCGCCATTTTGTTGTAAAACTGGGCGGCAGCTTTTAACAAGAGTAAGGCAAGAGCGGCTCCTGTTCCCTCCCCTAGCCGTAAACCAAGGTCGAGCAGAGGTTCGGCTTTAAGATGTTCCAATACAAATTTATGTCCATTTTCTTCAGAGCGATGGGCAAACAACATGTATTCACGCGTTTCTTCGTCTAACAACGTCGCAATATAAGCCGCTACCGATACGATAAACCCATCCACTAAAACTGGAGTTTTAAGCCGCTTGGCTTCTAAAAAAGCGCCCACCATTTGTACGATTTCAAAGCCCCCAACCTGTGCGAGAATCGCTTTGGTATCAAGACCTCGACATCGGTTTACCCCCTGTGCTACCAGTTTATATTTGCGGCTCAACTGCTGTTGATTGATTCCGGTGCCAACGCCAACACAATAATCAATATCTAATGAGCTCAGCGCCGATAACAGTGCTGAGGCCGAACTGGTATTACCGATGCCCATCTCGCCGAACATTAAGAGGTTTGAACCATGCAAAATGGTATGCTCAGCAATCTTCGCACCATATTCTAAACCTAACGCCACTTGTTCTGGGGACATCGCTGATTGTTTAGAAAAATTAGCCGTACCGTTACCCAACCGTTGTTCAACCAAGTTGGGATGGGATTTAAATTCTGGAACCAGCACATCAATAGGAGCCAACATGCCGCAATCTATTACTTTGAGTTGAATGCCATTAATGTCGCAAAAACAGTTGATGGCTGCGCCGCCAGCGAGAAAGTTAGCCACCATTTGCTGAGTGACTTCGCTTGGCGCAATGCTCACGCCCTCCTCTGCAACGCCGTGATCTCCAGCAAATACCAGCATGCTTGGTTTGCAGATAGCGATGGAATCAACTGGCTGAGGTTTATTCTGACTTTGAATAAGAGCTAACTGCAGTGCCACCTTTTCCAATAAGCCTAAAGAACCGACGGGTTTGGTTTTGTTATCTATGCGTGCTTGTATCTCCGCAGCAAAAGAGTCATCCATTTTTTACGTTCCTTTGATGTTGTCTGGGTGAGAGGTGTTCTGTTGTTCAAGAGGTCTTGTTCAGCGACAGTTTTTGCGCGCCCACTATTGTATACACTTGCATCCAATTGGGGCAGCGCTAATCAAGTTTATCTCAGGATAGTCTGCCGAGTTCGCAGAGCGTCTCACCTTTCTTGCACGAGATTATAAGTAACTCGTTGAAATCCGCTACAATAGCTTAGACTATGTTCCCATATAGGAGAAAAGATATGGATAACAACACCTGCGCAATCATCGCCGGTGCAACTGGCTTAGTAGGCTCAAAAGTCATTGCAAACCTCATAAATCAATCAGGTGTTGGAACCCTATATTATCTTTCTCGCCGCCCACTCGATGGCGTCCTAGATGTGGAAAACAAGCTTATTCCTCTCATTGATGCAGACCTTTCTATCCACCAATGGGATGAGAACCAACCAACACCAACCATCGGCTTTATCTGTTTAGGCACGACCCTTAAGCAAGCAGGCAGTAAGGATAATTTGCGTAGAGTAGATGTTGATCTGGTGTGTAAAGTCGCCCAGCAGATGAAAACAATCGGAGTTAAACGCCTTGCGGTTGTTTCTAGCCTCGGTGCAAATAGTAAATCGCCATCCCATTACTTAGCTTGTAAAGGACAAATGGAACAACGAATCGAAGCTATGGATTTTGAGGAAATCGTATTTGTTCGCCCAGGCCCGCTTGTTGGTCAACGTCAAAGCCCAAGAATGGACGAGAAGTTAGTACAAACTCTGTTTAAGGTAATTCGCCCATTCATGCTTGGCAAACTGTCCAACTTTTTACCGATTCGAGCAGAAGATGTCGCCAAAGCGATGATTTATCAACTTTTCAGTTATCAAGAAGACTCGGTGGTTTACTTACAAAGGAAAGAAATGCGTGACTTACTGCATCACTACGAATAACCATTTTGTACAATTAACGTGCTAATTCACGCTCTCACGCGACTTAGATCTCGTTTTTATATTCATTTTAGATCTAGCTAATACCCGTTTGTCATTTTTAAAGTTATATCACGAGCGTTATCTTACGCTCCATAAATACATCCGTATAAAACCCCGTATAAAAAACAACCGCCACTTCGGTTGGTTGATAAGGTCAAATTATGAATTTTGCAGTGATAGCCTCTCTAGCCGTCTTTGTTGGCATATTGTTCTTTCTATTTAGTCAGCAACAAAAGAAACATACTCTTTCACGTCTCGTTTTGATCGGTCTTGTTACCGGTTCTCTTTTTGGTCTTGCTTTGCAACTCATTCACGGTGAAGGCAACAGCGCAATTGCTCAAACACTTGAATGGGTAGGCATTGTAGGCAGTGGCTACGTTGGTCTACTGAAAATGGTCATCATGCCACTAGTATTGGTATCGATGATCTCTGCAGTTGTTAAATTGGAGAAAGGTGGATCTTTAGGTAAAATTTCTGGCCTGACCATCTCTGTTCTTCTAGTAACGACTGCAATTGCTGCACTTATCGGTATCTTGGTGACAACAACATTTGGCCTTTCAGCAGAAGGGTTAACTGAAGGTGCGCGTGAAACCGCTCGTATCGCCGTTCTAGAAAGCCGTGCCGGTACAGTAAGTGACCTAACTATTCCTCAAATGCTAGTTAGTTTCATTCCAACCAACCCATTTGCTGATCTAACAGGTGCTCGCTCGACATCGATTATCGCTGTAGTGATTTTCGGCGTGTTAACTGGTATCGCCGCTCGTAAAGTGATGATGGAAAAAGCAGAGTTGGAATCACCGATTCGTACTTTCGTAGAAGCTGCTCAATCTATCGTTATGCGATTAGTGAAGATGATCATGGCCCTAACGCCATACGGCATCGCAGCACTGATGGCAAAAGTGGTAGCGACATCAAGCGCAGGCGACATCCTAAACCTACTTGGCTTTATTGTGGCGTCTTATGTTGCTATCGCACTGATGTTTGTTGTTCACGGCGTATTAGTCTCTTTTGTCGGCGTTAGCCCTGCGGAATACTTTAAGAAAATCTGGCCTGTACTGACCTTCGCGTTTACATCTCGTAGCTCAGCAGCAACAATTCCACTAAACGTAGAAGCGCAAATCACGAAGCTTAACGTACCACCAGCGATTGCAAACCTATCAGCATCGTTTGGTGCCACTATCGGCCAAAACGGCTGTGCGGGTATCTATCCTGCAATGCTTGCAGTGATGGTAGCTCCAACAATGGGTATCAACCCACTTGATCTACACTTTATCCTGTCATTGATTGCGATTATCACCATCAGTTCATTTGGTATTGCAGGTGTTGGCGGCGGTGCAACGTTTGCAGCCTTGATTGTTCTTCCTGCAATGGGCTTACCTGTGACCATCGCGGCGCTACTTATCTCTATTGAACCATTGATTGACATGGCACGTACCGCACTAAACGTTTCAGGCTCAATGACTGCGGGTACAATTGCTAGCCGAGTGCTGAAGTCACCAGAAAGTGAAGCAACATTGGAAGAAACACGAGCATAGAACTCAAATTCCTTCCAAAGCGATAAACGTAAAATATCAAGCCGATGGTTCGCCATCGGCTTTTTTCATTTTCAAAAATTCAACTTGCATCTTTCGTTGCTAGTCAAGGCGTTGAATGGTCTAATACTGTCATCGGTTTTGTAAACGGTAAGCAGAATGCACCAAGATAATCAGCCCACTTTTTTCTTCTTTGATTATGAGACATGGGGAACCAACCCCGCGAAAGATCGCCCAAGCCAGTTTGCTGGTGTTCGTACAGATGAAAACTTTAATATCATCGGCGAGCCTTTAGTCATGTACTGTCAACCACCAGCTGATTATCTTCCGTCTCCTGAAGCTGCGCTTATTACTGGTATTACTCCGCAAAAAACGGTTCAAGAAGGCCTTTCTGAGCCAGAGTTTATCGCTAAGATTCACGCTGAACTCGCGAGACCAAATACCACCAGTTTAGGCTACAACAGCATTCGCTTTGATGACGAAGTGACCCGTTATACTTGTTATCGCAACTTTATCGATCCATACGCATGGAGTTGGCAAAACGGTAACTCGCGTTGGGATTTACTCGATGTACTACGCGCGTGCCATGCCCTTCGCCCAGAAGGCGTAGAATGGCCAGAAAACGAAGATGGCTTCACTAGCTTTAAATTAGAACACTTGTCTGTGGCTAACGGCATAGAACATAGTAACGCGCACGATGCCATGGCAGATGTGATTGCGACTATCGAAATGGCAAAGAAAGTAAAAGCAGCGCAACCAAAATTGTTTGATTACTTTTTTTCTATGCGCCAAAAGCGCAAGCTCAATGATTTAGTCGACATCGTCAACATGACACCGTTGATGCACGTTTCAGGCATGCTAGGGCGCGAATGCCAGTACACTAGCTGGATTGTGCCTGTTGCTTGGCATCCAACCAATAATAACGCCGTTATCACCATCGATTTAGCGAAAGACCCTCAACCTATTCTTGAGCTATCCGCAGAAGAGCTGCACGAAAGACTCTACACTAAGCGCGAAGATCTTGGTGAATTGCTACCAGTGCCAGTTAAACTAGTTCATTTGAACAAATGCCCTATTCTCGCCCCTGCAAAAACGTTAACGGCTGAAAATGCGGAGTCTATTGGCATTGATCGCCAGCAATGTCTCGCTAATCTCGCTTTGTTGCGCCAACATCCTGAAATTAGAGAAAAGCTGATTAGCCTCTTTTCAGTCGAGCGTAAATTCGATAAAAGTGATGACGTCGATACACAGCTTTACGACGGGTTCTTTTCTCCGGCTGATCGCGCAGCTATGGATATCATTCGAGAAACCGACCCGAATAATCTTGCTGCATTAGACATTGAATTTGATGACAAGCGCATTAAACCTCTATTGTTCCGCTATCGTGCGCGTAACTTCCCAGGCACATTAGACGAGCAAGAACAAAGACGCTGGGCACTACACTGTCGAGAAGTGTTTGAAAGCCAAATTGAAGAGTACATGCTGAATTTAGAAAACTTAGTTCACGAACATGAAAGTGACGAAAAGAAGATTGCGATATTAAAATCCGTGTACCGTTATGTAGAGAGCTTAGCTTCCTAACTCCTCCTAATACAAGCGCACCTTATGGTGTGCTTGTTGTTTATATACTGTCAAAATGATTAAAGAACGATTCTTACAACTGATCCAACTGCTCATTTCAATCTTCCTCATCATGGGAGCACTTGGCATCGGAATTACCATTCAAAAGTTCACTGGCGTTTCCGTTCCAGGAAGTGTCATCGGTATGCTCGTACTGTTTTTCTCCATGACTCTTGGGCTTGTAAAAGTCGACTGGGTCAAACCGGGCGCCACGCTATTTATCCGCTATATGATCTTATTGTTCGTTCCTATTAGCGTGGGATTAATGCAACATTTCGATATGCTACTCGCTAATGCCCTCCCTATCATTGCTAGCGCAGTTGGCGGTTCACTCATTGTACTGGTCAGCCTCGCTTGGCTGCTGGATTACTTGCTACAGGAGAAACACTGATATGTGGTTAGTTGTTACCATTGCGGTTTTTCTTATCGCTCGCCAAATCGCAATCAAAGTGAACAATCCTCTAGCAAACCCTTTGCTGATCAGTATCGCAGTACTCATTCCTTTGCTTACTTACTTAAATGTGCCATTTGAAACGTATTATGCGGATAACGAAGGAATTAGCTTTTTGCTTCAACCTGCTGTAGTTGCTCTGGCTTATCCACTATATGAACAACTACCACAAATTAAAGCAAACTGGCGAATCATCACTTTCGCTTGCACAGTAGGCAGTGTGATGTCGATGATGACAACCACCTTGATCGCAGTCGCTTTCAAAGCGGATATCAGTTTAATCGCGAGTCTAGTGGGTAAATCCGTCACTACACCAATAGCGATGGAAATATCGAGTCACCTCGGTGGTGAAGCCGCCGTTGCAGCGATCTTGGTTCTGATTGTCGGTTTATTGGGCGCAATTTTGGCATACCCAATTTACAATTTGATTGGAATTAAACACCCGATTGCACGTGGTCTGACAATGGGTACAGTCTCTCATGCCTTAGGCACCGCTACTTGTGCAGAGAAACAGCCCATAGATGCCGCGTTCTCATCACTCGCATTGGTTTTATGTGGGATCATAACTTCTATTTTGGCTCCAAGCTTTTTTGCTTTGGCTGTCTGGCTATATCAATAGTTAAGCGCTCTCGGTCTGCCCTCCTTCCGGCAGGCCGTAGCCTTTCCGCTTCTTCCTTACCCTTTTCAAAACCCTATCTTATCTATCAACCTCACCCAGTAATATCGTGAAGGGACTTGATCGAGATATACATTCATAGCATTAGCATTCTAGGTGCTACCACTCGCTCTAGATTACGTAGGTATAAAGTAGCATAGCGGTAAAAGTCGCGTTAGTAACATACTCCTGCTCCTTGGTCATATGAATATATACTGATATGGTTAATTGTGAGACGGAGATAACGCTTCACACCTGTGCAATCGAATACATGTGTGAGCTCACTCTAATTATGTAACAGAATTATCAATTGCATTATTTATCGTGATCTAACGCACGGAACATTTCTATCTTTCACATAGAATAACTGTCCATGCAATAACAAGGATTCAACATGAAAAGTCGCATTGAACAGGCGCTAGCAGGCGCTCCAGAAGCACTTTCCAAACAACTTGCTCCTATCATCCAAGCTGATGATTTTGATGCTACGCTTTCAGTTCAACAATTTGAGCAGTTGCTTTCAGCTACCGGTCTATCAGACAAAGAGCTTCGTGTTGCGCTACTTCCTTTTGCCGCAGCGTACTCCTATGCTCCCCTTTCTGACTTTTATGTCGGCGCTATCGTTCGTGGTCTTTCAGGTCGCCTTTACTTCGGTGCCAACATGGAATTCTTTGGTGTACAGTTGGGTCAAACGGTTCACGCAGAGCAGTCTGCGATTAGCCATGCTTGGATGAAAGGCGAACGTGGTGTTAAGGATATCACTATCAACTTCAGCCCATGTGGTCACTGCCGCCAGTTCATGAATGAGTTATCTACCGCAAACGAGCTTAAAATCCAGCTCCCAGAACGTGAAGAAAAGTCACTTCATGAATACCTGCCTGAAGCCTTTGGACCAAACGATCTCGGTATCGAGTCCGGCTTAATGGCAGAAGTTAAACACCAATTCTCATGTGATGATGAAGACGCACTCATCCAAAGTGCAGTTGAAGCGATGAACATGAGCCACTCTCCATACACCAACAACTTGAGTGGTTTAGCATTAGAGATGACTAGCGGCCGTGTATTCCAAGGCGCTTATGCAGAAAATGCAGCGTTTAATCCTAGCTTGCCACCGCTACAAGTTGCGCTAATCCAAGTTTTACTTGCGGGTGAAACCTTTGACAGCATCAAAGCCGCTGCATTGGTAGAAAACTCTGAAGGTAAGATCAGTCACTTAGCCGATACGCAATCAACGTTGGAAGCGTTGAATCCAGATATTCCGCTTAGTTTTGTCAACGTATAAACGACAAATTCAACAAAAAGCTCTACAACATGTAGAGCTTTTTTATTACCTAAAAACCAAAAGCAAACGTTTGCTTTGTCATAAAACTTCAGTATGATCTCCTGCAATTTCTGTCTCATCACTCTATTTTGTAAGGGAACACTATGTTTGGCACTGCAACTAGCGCAAATGCTACCCGTGTATTACTTTTAGGCTCTGGCGAACTCGGTAAAGAAGTCGCCATTGAATGCCAGAGACTTGGTTTAGAAGTGATTGCTTGTGATCGCTATGCCAATGCTCCAGCGATGCAAGTCGCTCACCGTAGTTATGTTATCGACATGTTAGATGGGAACGCCTTAGAAGAAGTTATTACGAAGGAACAACCTACTTACGTCGTACCAGAAATTGAAGCCATCGCAACCGGCAAACTGGTAGAGCTTGAAGAAAAAGGACTGAATGTTGTTCCAACCGCTAAGGCAACCAGGCTAACAATGAATCGTGAAGGTATCCGACGTTTGGCAGCAGAAGAACTGGAATTGACGACTTCACCTTATCGTTTTGCAGATAACTTTGAAGACTTCAAAGCCGCGGTTGAGCATGTGGGTATTCCGTGCGTGGTGAAGCCTGTGATGAGCTCTTCAGGTAAAGGGCAAAGTGTTATCAAGACCGAAGACGACGTTACACAAGCATGGGATTACGCTCAGGAAGGCGGGCGTACGGGTGCAGGTCGCGTTATCGTGGAAGGTTTTATCGACTTCGATTACGAAATCACTTTATTGACCATCAGAGCCGTTGACGGTGTGCATTTCTGTGCTCCAATTGGTCATCGTCAGGAAGATGGCGACTACCGCGAATCATGGCAACCGCAAACTATGTCAGAAAACGCAGTAAAAGCAGCTGAATACACGGCTGAGAAAGTGGTAAACGCGCTCGGTGGCTACGGCATCTTTGGTGTAGAGCTGTTTGTCAAAGGCGATAAAGTCATTTTCAATGAGGTCTCTCCTCGCCCTCACGATACGGGTATGGTTACAATGATTTCGCAGGAAATGTCTGAGTTTGCTCTCCACGTGCGCGCGTTTACCGGAATGCCAATTAATAATATTGTACAATATGGCCCATCTGCGTCTGCTGTTATTCTTGGACAAGGGACTTCCACAAACATTCGCTTTGAAAACCTAAGCAAAGCTTTAGCTCAACCTCAAACACAAGTTCGTCTATTCGGTAAGCCAGAAATCGATGGTCGCCGCCGTTTAGGTGTTGTCCTTACGCGACGAAAAACCACCGAAGAAGCCGTTCAAGATGCTGTTGAAAGTGCTTCAAAAGTGAATATCATTTATTAAATACGAACCACTCATACAAAAATAGCGCAGCTCAAATTGCTGCGCTATTTCGTGTTCCAAACCGAAGAGAGCCTATTCACTCTCGATTAAGTACACTTCTTCAGAGAAGCGACTTAAGCCTTTTTTCGCAATTTTAGGATGATTCTCGTCAGCTTCATCTACGTTCAAACAAGTAACTTTGTAACCTGAAAATAACTGCTCAATCTCTTCGACCGGCACGCTAAATGGAGGCCCCGCCATCTCTTCTTGAGGATAGTTGAGTGTAACAAGCAAAATACGACCGCCTGGGTTCAAAAGTTGCTTGAGACGCTCTACATACTCCTCTCGCATATCTTGCGGTAAAGCAACCAACGCGGCGCGATCATAAATGATATCGGCTTGAGATACTGGTGCAGTGAAAAAGTCCCCAGTATAAATAGAGAGCTCATCAAATTGATAAAGCTCGTGCATGCCATTAAGAGGCGTTACCGTTGGCGTGTAAAAATGTTCAGCAAAAAAGGCACGCACAGCAATATGGCTTAGCTCAACACCTTCAACCGAATCATGCTTCATCGCTAGCCAAATCAAGTCTTCTGACTTTCCACATAAAGGAACTAACACTTTATCTTCACGCTTTGGATTAGTGTGTTTCCAATATACTGGTAATAGCGGGTTTACATCTTCCAAGTGAAATCCGATCTGATTGCTGGCCCATTTGTTATGCCAAAATTCTTGGTCTCTCATTTTACTTTCTACTTGTCGGCTGTTTTCATTTTGAGAGGTAAGACTAACGTTTTTTTTCAATTTGTCTATGCCGTTCATCTTTGGTTAATACTGCGGTGATAGGATGTAATCGGTCTCATAGGAGACGCGCCTTTATCTGATAATCAGAATAAAGAAAAGATAAATGGTGATCTAACGCACGATTCTACTTCAAGATAAAACTGAAACCTTGGAATCTTTCGTAATGGCCCCATTTATAAGTTAGTACCTGATTTGCCGAACTTAGCGACCTTTATGTTCCCTATTTTCTAAGTACAAGCAAGTTAAGGAGAGTGAATGAGCTTATTTCTTCGTACTACAGCATTGATGCTTTTGGTACTTAGCCGTGCACCGGCATTTGCCGCACTTCCAATTACCCCTGCGCCTAATGGCGAACAAAATCGTTCAACCAGCCAAAACGAAGTTTGTTCGAAACTTTTTAAACACAGCCTTAGCGGTTTATATGGCATTCAGTCAATCGACACCACACCAACTCAGCCATATTCTGACTTCGACATCCTTTACAGCAAAGCTCACCAAGCACAATTTGAACTTGAAACTATCTGTAAGAGTACCGCACTTCTTAATGACGCTCAGCCATACTTCGCAGGCGTGAAATCCAAACAACGAGCAGAAGAAAAGATAGCTTTAGAGTTAGATGGGAAAGTTGAACGTATTACTGACCTAGCACGTGCAACGATTGTAGCTGAAGACGTCGCGAGCTTAGTCTCCATTTATGAAACGTTAGAGCGTGAAACAACGATTGTGAAAGTAAAAAATCGATTCAAAAAACCTGGCCCTTCAGGATATAGAGACTTGAACTTGCTCGTTCGTTTACCAAAAACAAACCTAGTAGCCGAAGTTCAACTGCACTTGAAAGCAATCGCAGATGTAAAAAGCGGTCCCGAACACGACCTATACGAAAAAATCCAGAAACTAGAACGTCAAGCGATGTTGGAAAAACGTGAGCTAAGCGAAATAGAGCTTGCCTCTATTCGCAACATGCGTACACAGTCTAAGAACTTGTACCAACAAGCATGGCAACCATACTTAACAACGCATCTAGAAGCGGCGTAACCGATATCATTAAGCGTCTCTCATAAACAGAAAAACCACCGCATTGCGGTGGTTTTCATTTGTATGCACACGAATTTTACGCAAAAAAAGACCACGCCTTAGCGTGATCCATTTATTAGGCTTACTGTACTTTCTTCAGGTTTTCTACACGAGCTTTTAACTTCTGACCCGGGCGAAAAGTCACTACACGTCGAGCAGTAATTGGAATATCTTCACCAGTTTTCGGGTTACGACCAGGTCGTTCATTCTTGTCACGAAGATCAAAGTTACCAAAACCTGACAGTTTTACCTGTTCGCCACTTTCCAGTGCCTTACGAATCTCTTCAAAGAACACTTCCACCGTTTCCTTGGCGTCCCGCTTACTAAATCCTAATTTATCAAACAGGTTTTCTGCCAGTTCGGCTTTTGTGAGCGCCATAAAACTTTCCTCAAAGCTATGTTAAACAATGCTACGTTAGTGTAGCGCCAGAGCAGTTTTACCCTACCAATTCAACAACATATCGGGGTTACATCAGGAAGTGTATGACAAGCTTATGATTTTCGCCAACTTTTTTCTTGGCAAACAAAAGGAATAGCACTACGTAAATTATTGTTAAACGCCAGAAATTTGATATTTTTGTTTTTGTTTCATCTTTATCAGGAAAAACATCCAGATTATAAAACTAAAAGTAGTTTAAATATCAACATTAAACACTATTTAATAAAAATATCAGATATTGGTTATTTAACAGACACTTGACATAGAACTTGTCGTAAATTCAGTGATTTGTATGTAACTCGATACGTAACAATTAGATTAAAAGGTATGACCACCTGTACTTTGCAACTGTGCTTTGAAAGCTTGATTAAACCCACGCTTCTCGCTGTTTAACGATGACGCCATATATAAAGATTGATAATGTGGAAGTTCGTGTATTTCCTCATTAGCTTCTTACACTGCTTCTAGGCGACCATGATTAATCAAATCATAAATATTCTTTTCCCTGTTTTTGCTCTTGTCGGAGTTGGCTATTTGGTCGGTCGTTACATCAAGCCTGACTTTCGCCCAATAAACCGCATTAATATTGAGGTGTTTACGCCAGCACTGGTATTTTCGTCACTCGTTAGCATGCCGCTCGATTCAAATCAGGGGCCGCTTCTTTTGGCGGCAATTGTTGCGGTTTTAATTCCCGCACTACTCATGATCCCGGTATGTCGATGGACGTCACTCTCGTTTAAAACCTGGGCGCCACCACATATGTTTCGGAATAGCGGAAATCTAGCTATTCCTTTGTTTACCTATACGTTTGGAGAAATTGCGCTGTCGTCAGCAGTGCTTTTATTTGTCGTGTCAGCATGCTTGCATATCAGCTTAGGCGTAATGCTGCTTAGTCATGGCAACCCTTTTAAGCAAATAGTCAAGATGCCAATCTTTTTAGCAGCGTCGTTGGCTCTGTTTCTCAACGTGTCAAATGTGGGTGCATGGGCGCCTTTATGCGAAGCCACGGCTCTACTTGGGCAAGCGGCCGTACCCGTGATGCTTTTATCTCTGGGGGCACAAATGTGTCATTTAAGGTTGGACGGTTTAAAGATTGGTGTGTTGTGTACCGTGCAGTCACTGGCAACTGGTGCTGTCGCTTTTGCACTTATTTATTGGTTAATTCCCCTTCCAACGATGCAATTGCAAATGATGGTGCTCTTCACAATGCTGCCGCCAGCCGTCATGAATTACCTATTTGCGGAAAGGCTGAATATAGAACCCATGAAAGTGGCGTCAATGGTACTATTTGGCAACTTTTTCAGCATTCTTACGCTGCCTCTTCTGCTTAGCTATACCCTCTCACTCGCTGCCTAACCGCCAACAAGCTATCGTTAGCGTGTATTAGCTGAAAAACAATACGTTCCTAATCTCGGGTAAGGGCCATCCCTAGTTTGGTCTAGTATTTTAAAGTAATGAGGGATGGTGCGAGCAGTAAGGAACTTGAACAACGATAAGGTAATCCTAAAAATAAAAAAACCCTGCCAAACTGGCAGGGTTTTCATTTCTTAAGAAGATACGTTACGCGAGATTAGTCACGTAGAGACGCACCAAACTTCTCAGAAACGTGAGCAACGATAGCGTCAACCGCACCAGCGATATCTGCATCTTCAAGCGTACGCTCAAGTGACTGTAGAGTCAGAGCGATTGCTAGGCTCTTCTTACCTTCTTCAACGCCTTTACCTACGTAAACGTCGAACAGTTTTGCATCTTTAAGGAACTCGCCACCTTGCTCTAGACAAGCGTTAACAATGTCACCAGATGCAACAGCTTCATCCACTACTACCGCGATATCACGACGGTTTGAAGGGAATTTAGAAAGTGCTACCGCTTCTGGGATCACTTTGCTGTTAATTGCAGACCATTCGATTTCGAATACGATAGTACGACCATTTAGACCGAACTTACGCTCAAGCTCAGGGTGAACGGTACCGATCACGCCCACTTCTTTGCCATCTACGATGATTGCCGCAGATTGACCTGGGTGAAGTGCTGGGTTAGCTTTTTTGCTTTCAGGTGACAGTGCAGCGAAAGAGTACGCTTTTTCGTTCGCAGATAGCTCTAGAATCGCTTCTAGATCGCCTTTAAGGTCGAAGAAATCAACCGTGTTAGTTTCGATATCCCAATGTTCTTCACCGCGAGTACCAGCGATAACACCCGCTAGCATAGGCTCTTGGCGCATGCCGTTTTCTGCAGATTCACATGGGATGAAACGTAGGCCGTATTCGAATAGACGAACGCGTGGCTGTTGACGCTTCTGGTTGTGAACAACCGTGTTCAGCAGACCTTGGATAAGACCAAGACGCATTGCTGACATGTCTGCAGAAATTGGGTTTGGAAGTACTAGAGGCTCAACACCAGGTACAACTAGCTTTTGCTGCTCAGGCTCAACGAAGCTGTATGTGATTGCTTCGTGGTAACCACGGTCAACAAGAAGATCACGAACGCGTTTCAGTGGAAGATCCGCTTCAACGTGGTTGTGCATCTTAAGTGCTGCTGCTGGGTGTTGGTTAGGAATGTTGTCATAACCGTAGATACGGCCAACTTCTTCAATCAGATCTTGCTCGATAGCGATATCGAAACGCCATGTTGGCGCTACTGCCATCCAACCTTCTTCTGAAGCTTCAACAGTCAAACCTAGACGCTCTAGGATTTCTACTACGTCGCTATCTGCAATGTGGTGACCTAGCAGGTTGTCTAGCTTAGTACGACGTAGAGCAACTTTGTTTGGCTTAGGTAGGTCTGCTTCAGACTCTACTGCAACAACAGGTGCTACTTCACCGCCACAGATCTCAACAAGAAGCTGAGTTGCACGCTCCATTGCGCTCACTTGTAGTGCGTAATCCACACCACGCTCGAAACGCATTGAAGAATCAGTGTGAAGACCGTAGCTACGTGCGCGGCCACGGATGTGGTCAGGTGCAAAGAATGCACACTCTAGTAGAACGTCGTTAGTCTCAGTTGTTACACCAGACTCTTCACCACCAAAGATACCTGCGATTGCAAGTGCTTTGTTGTGGTCAGCAACTACTAGTGTATCTGCGTTTAGTTCTGCTTCGTTGCCGTCAAGAAGCGTTAGCTTCTCACCTTGCTCTGCCATACGAACTACGATGCCACCTTCGATCTTCGCTAGATCGAATGCGTGCATTGGTTGGCCTTGCTCTAGAAGAACGTAGTTAGTGATGTCTACTACAGGGTCGATAGAGCGAATACCACAACGACGCAGTTTCTCTTGCATCCATAGTGGCGTTTCAGCTTGAACGTTTACGTTCTTAATAACACGACCTAGGTAACGAGGACACGCAGCTGGCGCTTTCACTTCGATAGACACTTTATCGTCGATTGAAGGGGCAACTGCTTCTACTGATGGCTCAGTCACGTCAGCACGGTTTAGTACGCCAACTTCACGAGCTAGACCACGAATGCTGAAACAGTCAGCGCGGTTTGCTGTTAGATCTACGTCTACTGTTACGTCGTCTAGACCTAGGAATTCACGGAAATCAGTACCGATTACTGCGTCTTCTGCTAGTTCCATGATGCCGTCTGACTCAACGTCGATACCTAGTTCAGTGAACGAACAAAGCATGCCGTGAGATGGCTGGCCACGTAGTTTCGCTTTTTTGATTTTGAAATCACCTGGAAGAACAGCACCAACTGTTGCGACTGCTACTTTCAGACCTTGGCGACAGTTAGGTGCGCCACAAACAATGTCTAGAAGCTCTTCTTCACCCACGTCAACTTTAGTTACGCGCAGTTTGTCTGCATCTGGGTGTTGGCCACATTCAACAACGTGACCGACTTTAACGCCAGTAAAAGAACCAGCAACAGGAAGAACCTCGTCTACCTCTAGGCCGGCCATTGTAATTTGGTGAGTTAGCTCGTCAGTAGTAACCGCAGGGTTTACCCACTCACGAAGCCATGATTCGCTGAATTTCATGTTGATGAACCCTCTGGATTACTTGAACTGTTTTAGGAAACGAAGATCGTTCTCGAAGAACGCACGTAGGTCGTTCACGCCGTAACGAAGCATTGTTAGACGCTCAACACCCATACCGAATGCGAAACCAGAGTATTTTTCAGGATCGATACCTACGCTACGTAGCACGTTCGGGTGAACCATACCGCAGCCTAGTACTTCTAACCATTTACCGTTTTTGCCTTTCACGTCTACTTCAGCTGAAGGCTCAGTGAATGGGAAGTAAGATGGACGGAAACGTACTTCTACTTCTTCTTCGAAGAAGTTACATAGGAAATCGTGCAGGATGCCTTTCAGCTGAGCAAAGTTTACGTCCTCATCAACCAGCATGCCTTCCACTTGGTGGAACATTGGCGTGTGCGTTTGGTCGTAGTCGTTACGGTATACACGGCCTGGTGCGATGAAACGGAATGGTGGTTTACCATTTTCCATCGTACGGATCTGTACGCCTGACGTATGAGTACGAAGCATCAAGTCTGGGTTGAAGAAGAAAGTATCGTGGTCAGTACGCGCTGGGTGATCAGCTGCGATGTTTAGCGCATCGAAGTTGTGGAATGCATCTTCGATCTCTGGGCCAGCCTCGGTGTTAAAACCAAGTTCGCCAAAGAACTTCTCAATACGCTCTACAGTACGAGTTACTGGGTGTAAACCACCGTTTTCAATACGACGACCTGGTAGTGTTACGTCGATTGTTTCTGCTGCTAGTTTCGCTTCAAGCTCAGCACGTTGTAGTGCATCTTTACGAGCTGCGATAGCTTGCTGAACTACGCCTTTCGCTTTATTTATCTCTTGACCAGCTTCACGGCGTTCTTCTGGTGGTAGTTTGCCTAGGCTTTGAAGTTGAGCAGTTAGCTCACCTTTTTTACCCAGATACTGAACACGCACTTCATCAAGTGCGACTAGCGATTCGGCAGCTTCAATTGCAGTGCTCGCGCTAGCAATGATCTCTTCTAGATGTTGCATCGTTTCCTCATCTACCTGTAGGTAGTGTCCATAAGGGAGTGATTGGTTTTTTGATAGCTGTACATAGTAGCCAAACCGGGCACCAATGCCAAATTGAATTACGAAAAGAAGAGGTTATTGAATAAAAAGAGCACAAAAACGTCAAAAATGTCATCTTTAGTTAATCTGCCGTTTAGTTGTGCCCTTTTGTTTTAGAAATAGTATTGAATAGATAGCTCGATAAAATCGTCATCTCTAGCGAAGTAGAGCAAATCATTTGGTGTTTCATTTTTAAACAACCAAGCATCAATTTGCCACTTAACGTGATTCGATATTCGGCTCGATGCTTCTAACTTAGCATTGTAAACATCATCGTTATCTAAATCCTTCGTAATTCCCGTCAATACTTCCGTTCCGTCCTCATCATTGAGCGCCCAACGAATACCTGCAAACACATCATTTTGACCGATAGTTTGTGCGTTGTTCCCACGACTGTCATAGAGGTACTCACCAATAACCCCCACATCCCAAACCGTGTCAAATGCACCGACGAAGGTATACTCAAAGCCCGTCACAAGACCGACATGATTATCAGCACTATCTCGATAAATACTTTCCAGTTTCCATAACCAATCGCCAACGATTCCTTGCACATCCAGACCGACATGACTCATCAGAGCGTAGTAAGGCTTTAATTCTCCGTACTCAAAACGAAAGTAAGGATCCCGGTTTGTTCCATATAAATAGCTCAGGCCTACGTCCCAATCGCCAAGCATTTTCGAATATCGAAAAGCCACATCTACGTGCTTCTCTTCTCTGCTTGATTCATAGATAGCATCATCAGAGACAACGGGGTCGGTTCGCAAGCGGCCATCTGTACCCGCAAACGTTCGTTCCCTAAAGTAAGGTAACAACATTGCGTGGACGGTGCCCCAGTCTTTGAAAGAGGTAAAATGTAACATCGGCTGACCGAGTTTATCTTCACCATCGACGGCTTCAATGGCATCTGTTTGGTTTACTACATCAACTAAATGGGCTGATTCAGTCACTCCCCAAAAGACCTTACTAATCCCAACTCGAAGCTCATAATCATCCCAATAAGTCAGATAAAGTGCCTCTCGTATGTCACCATGACTTCGCTCATCGTCTAGACCATCCAGACGATAGAAAGGTGTGAAAGTAAAGTTTGCATCACCATTTTGCATCTCCCAGTAAAATTCTGGCTGCAAAACCAATGACGTTTGCGCTTTGCTCTGACCCTGAGAGCCCGTTTTAAAAAACTGACGATGCTCAATATTGACTTGTCCTGCGAGCTCGACGGCAGTCAGAGGCATCGAGTAAAAAAAGGCTGCTGCACTAAGCAACAACCCAACATTTAATCGCTTCATTTTTCCTCCACTACCTCACTCGCTTCAACACATTCTTATGAAAGTCATTTTCTTGTAATCCAGTGTTAAAACGCATTTCGCTAGTCGTTAGCTCAGTACTTTTTCCTGTTTGATGGTTTGTCATCGCCATAGTGTGCGCTCGCCAATATTGGTTGAGATATTGCTTGTAATCGGAAAAAGAAAGCGTTTTTAACAAAGAGCCTTTGCGGTCGTAAAACTCAACTTTAAGTGGACGATAATGCGCTTTATCTAACCACACCGTTTGCTTGGTATAACCTGAGTTCTTATCGGTCGGAATTTGCTCTACGACGAAAACATCTTGCCCGTTTATGCTGTCATCTTTTAGGTAGTTGAAACGGTATTTTTCAATCTCAAAGGAACTGAGATCCTCATACGCGAATTCACTGCCCATAAAAGGACCTGATTTGTTACGCGAGGAAATACGTTTCACACGTTTCAGTGCAGGAAGGTAAAGCCATTGGTCATCGGCACCCACCGTATGAGAATGGTTGAGAAACGCCGTGCCTTTTACATCTCTCGGTTCATCAAATATCGTGAGCCCTTTGTCACCATCGCCATCAACTTCAAGTGATTGTAAGCGCATTAAACGTGTGCTGCTTTCTCCTTGCGCGTTTCGCAGAATCATTTGCATCGTAGCAACAGAATCCCCCCACCCTTCATCACGGGCTTTGCGCTCTTGGGCAATTTCTAGTCCTTTGGCTTCATCCGCCAACACCGCATGACTCATAATAAGCGAGACAGAAAGTACTGATACTTTTAAGGCATTTTTTACTAAATTCATGTTCAATCCTTTAATTCGTTATGACTGAGTAACAGTCTTGGTTTGAGAGTCAGTTGATTTAAGCTTATTTCGGCGCTCTACCTCGTCGTAAACGCCTTTGTCAAACAACATCAGTAGAGTCGGTAGAAAGATGAAATCCACAACAAGAGCAATGAAGATAACAATGGCACTCAACTGTCCCATATCGGCATTTAAGCGGAAGCTCGACATCGCCAGAACAGAGAAACCAGCAACAAGCACGACCGTCGTAATCCAAAGCGCGCGCCCCACGGTGCGAAAGGCGTAGCGAACCGCTTGCTCCGCACTGTGGCCATCTTTACGAGCGTGTTGATATTTAGAAAGAAAGTGAACGGCGTCATCGACAACAACACCAAGCGTTAATGTCACAACGACAGACAATCCCAAGTTAATCTCGCCAGAAACCAGCGCCCAAATACCAAAACCAATAAGCGCAGGAGCAATATTCGGGACAAGACTAATTAAGCCAAGCTTGAACGAACGCAAGGCAAAGATCAGTAATGCAGAGATTAAGACAAGAGTAATGGGCAAGGTTGACAGCATGCTGGCCATATTCGTTTCACCAATATGCGCAAACATCAATGAAGGACTAGACGCAACAACATCATATTGAGGCGCGTTTTCGTTAAACCATTGGTAAATGCGATTTTCCAAATCAACAAGCTCGACGCTGCCCAAGTTCTCCACGGTGAGAACCATCTTGATCGACGACTTATCTACATTGATTTGGTTGTTCAAATCTAAACCATACGGTAGTGACATTTCATAAAGCAGCAGATATTGAGCCGCTAATTCTCTGTCTTGAGGGAGCGAGTAATAAGCCTGCTCATCTCCATGCATGTTCTTGTTTAAGCGCTTATAAACATCGCTCAAGGTCGCAACATGGTCCGTTTCTGGCTGCAACCTTAGCCAGTCAGTAAATTTACCCACGGAATTGAGAAAATTAGGATCGGCAATGCCCTGCGATTCGTTAGTTTTTATCGCGATACTGATGTTCGCCATGCCACTGATTCGCTCTTCCATAAAATCAGCCGCTCGGCGAAATTCATTGCTATGGCCAAAGTACTCGACGGATTCATCATTGACTTTGTTCAGCGGAATCAAGCTCGCACTCGCGACAATAACAAGCACCGACAACGGCAATAACGCATGTCGCTTTGACACCACGAAATCTCCTAAATGATCCATAAAGTGCTTTCTTTCATCAGAAGTATCCGACTTCACCGTAACCGGAAGGATATTAAGCAAGGCGGGAAGTAACGTGATGGAAAGGAAACAAGCAACCATGACGCCAAGGGCTGATAGGTTGCCGAAATCTCTCAGGATTGGAGAATCCGACATATTCATCATTAAAAAGCCGATCGCGGTGGTAATGGAGGTAATCAAGATAGGCATGAAATTGAGCGCAATACTTCGCTCAATAGAGTGGGCTTTACTAAAGCCGTTTTGCATAGACTGACGCATTGTCGCGATGATGTGTACACAGTCTGCGACGGCAAGCGTCATCACCAAGGTAGGCACATTAACGGTCGCCGTGCTTAAGAACATACCAGCCCATCCTGACAAGCCCATTGTAACCATAACCGAGCCGATAATAACGATGAGCGTCGCGATGACGCTAAGCAATGAGCGCAACATGATGGTCAGAAACACCAATATCACTAGTAACATAGTAGGCACTAATGTTGCGCTATCATCTTGGGCTGCGGTCATAAACGCGTAGTTCATTGCAATAATACCAGCCTTGTGGAATTCCGTGTCTGGGTACACTTGCTGATAACGCTCAATCATTCCGTTTATGTAAGCAACCACCTCTTGTACTTCAGCAGTTTTATCTATTTCAGGAAGTTGGACCGTAATGTTTACGACCGTGACATCTCCTTTTTCAGAAATCAGTGAACTTTTCAAAACCGGCTCACTCAACGCAATACTTTTGACTTTCTCTATTCGTTGAGGTGTCAATTCATATTCGCTATACAGTAAATCTTCGACAAGAAGATCATCTTCAAACGCTTCGGTATGCTGGTAGTTGGCGAGGGAATCAACGCGGGTCGAGTATGGAACTTGCCACGCCTCGTCAGTGATCTGCTGAATAAGAGATAATGTGCTAGGAGTAAAAACAGTGCCGCTCTTTGGCGCTATAACCAAAGCAAGACTGTCAGATTTTGCAAAGGTGGTTTGAATTTCATCAAACGCAAGTAACTGCTCATTTGTTCCATCAAAGAAGATGTCGTAATCTCCTCTAAAGTAAAGATTTTTTCCTCCAATAGTTGCTATGACAATCAATAAAACGGTAGCAAGCATCACCAATACACTGTAATTCGTTGGTAGCTTACCCCACCCTGAACGGGCGTATTGTTGAACGTTGTGATGTGGCATCACACTCTCCTTTTGTGACGTTTCGTCAAATTTAAAAACTAAAAAAACAGCAAATGCTGTAAATAACCAGACAAACTCGACATGCAAACTTTAGATCGAATGAATTTGGCTACATAAGTTAGGTTTTTGTAACTTCCTATGCTTCTCGTGATCATTGGCTGAACGCCAACCTTCGAGATTTAATGACGACTCGTCACAATAGTGCGATAAAAAAGCCAACCATAACGTCAGATTGGCCTTTCCAGTTTATTAGCGATTCACTGACTCTAAATAAGCAAGCTCTTCACTAAATAATTCCTGCTCCACTCGACGCCAGGTTTTACGGTAGTCCCATTCTGTAGATAAAGGCGACCAACCTAAACCATCAAGTAACATATTCGCGTTGTGCAGTACTGAGAATGGGTCCTGAATTCGCTGAATACATCGACTGTTCGATGCATTTTGCGCCAAAGCGTTTGAACCGAATGCAATAGACCAGTTGGCGAATACAATAGCATCAGAACCAATTGCGGGAGAAAACTTAAGATCACCACATTCTACCGCATTGTTCACCAGCGCATCAGCACCATCTATTACTTGTTCTTCCAAGTTATTCAGTTCATTTACACGTTTAGGCGAAGCCTTCTCTAGAACCCAAGGCGTCTTTGCAACAATCGCACAGGTTGATAGTACTGGCTCCATACGAGCGTAAATACGATAACCTACATGCATCGCAATGATTTTTTCTCTGGTATTACCATTAAATTTGGCGGTACGTTCGAAAAATATTGCTTCGCTTTTCAGCGAATGAATACAAAGCGCAAGAATCACATCTTCTTTGCTGCAAAAATGATTGTAGATCGTCCCTTTAGAATAAGGGCTTGACGCTGTAAGCTTGTCCATCGTTAAGTTGGCAAAGCCTTGCTCTTGAACTAAAGACTTAGCCAATTGAATAAGCTCTATCTCACGATCAGCAATCGCCTGTTGCTTTTTTGTTAGCCCTGAAGACACACGACATCCGTCTTGCTTGCTATATTTTTTACAGCGAAAGTTAAACATAATCCTCTGATCCGTATACCAACACACTCCCAATAATTGTAACACGATTCTTTAATACGGGAACGCAACTAAAGTTGACGAACCGTCATAAATGACACTTCGTCATAATAGATCAAAAAACAAACATTTCAAGTATGAATTTATAATTAGAAGATAAATAGCTACCAATTATGCATACCCAAGTAGCTACAGGATGCTTGGTTCAACGAGAATGGTTTCTTTGTATAGGAAGCGAGAGAGGCTTTGGGAGGAACAACGAAGGAAATCAGCATGTTAAAAATAACGAAAGTAGATGCTGAACAGGTATTATTCGAAATAAGCCCAAAACACTTTAAATCTGAATTAAGAGCAAACACCGCTGAATGCCCTACTTACAAAGTATTTGCTGTCTTAGGCTTTTTCTTTTGCAACGCCCTTTCAGAAACTCTCTTCAAAAAAGGCTCAAAATCTATATAGATAGGCTTGGCTTATCACCTGCAGATGCGATGGCATAACGAATATCATCAATAAATCGCCCCTCTGTCTCAATAATGCCGTCAGAGAATGTGACTGGCTGATGTGGCCCAGCAAGTAGAACAATATTAGTAAAATCAGAGACATTAAAGTTCTCTGCTACAACATTTTTGGAATGAAAATCGATGACGGTCTTTGCGACTTGATCTTCCAGTAACAAAAGCTGTTCTTCGGTAATTTTCATACGCGCCAAAGCAACGCGAACACACTTATCGTGGGTAGTCGTCTGCTCTTTTATGATTTCGGTATATTTGTCGTTGAGCTTGGAGTTCTCTGCATAGCTATAATATAAAGGTCCGTGCAGCGTTATATTTTTATCTTCATCAACGTAAACGAGATCCAACAACTCTAATGCTTTTAAGTAATCAGACATGCTCTGCTCAGACAAGTCATACTTTTTCTTTAAAATAGAATAACCATCTTTACCTCGTAGCATTCTCAATTCACGATAAAAGTCGTAAAGGTGAGGGAATTGAAAGAATACCTCATCCTGCGTACGACTAAAGTAATCCTCGTCTTCACCTTGCAATTGATTTGCGAGCTTTTGTAGTTCATCTAACGTGCAATCAACCGCTCTACAATATTCCAGCAACTTATCTAAAGCGAGATTCGTGCTTGTAAGATGTCTCTTAAAGGTAGATAGTGGCATACCCATTTTCTCAGATAGCTCTCGATATGTTAGCCCTTTTGTTTTAATCGCTTGGCGTAATGCGGCTAGCAAGTATTCGGGAGTCAGATCTCTCATCTACAATTCCTTTTGGCAATGTTACAGCTGTATAGTATTTGTAACAATTTAGAACCGCTTGGCAAGGTATAAGTTCATATTTTTATAAGAAAAACATGAATTAATATACTGAAAGGAGAATTCACACAACAAATGAAAAATTCAATATGAATTCAATTTCATTATAGATATAAAATAATATGCAAAATAAAAGTAAAGCAATCACTCTAAATTGTCGTGATTAATTTTAATAGTAACGTAAAGTTGAGAATATAAACCTATTCGCTCTGCAAAAATCTAGAATAATTAACCTAAAAGGAACAGAACGGTAAATGCATAATAATTCACCGCTCTCTATTAGCATTTTTGCAATGCTATTCAAGTAGACTAGTCCGCTAGTTTCACTGCAGTACCAAATGCCAAAATTTCCGAAGAACCATCTACGATTGAGCTTGTGGTAAATCGAATCCCTACAATTGCATCGGCACCTTTAGATTCAGCGTCCGCCACCATGCGCTGTATAGCAATATCACGCGCGTCGGTCATCATTTCCGTGTAACCACGAATTTCGCCGCCAACAATGCTCTTAATACCCGCCATGAGGTCACGGCCAATATGCTTTGATTGAACAACATTACCAGTTACAACCCCTCTGATTTCAGAGATCTGCTTGCCAGGAATGCTTTCGGTCGTTGTGTAGATCATTTTTAATCCCTTATAAACGTAAAAATTTATACCCAAGCTACCTTATAACTAACATAAGATGCTAACCAATAAATTGAGAAGACTGATAAACAATACTCTAAATAGCCAAGCTAAAAGTCATTTGGGTATAAATTTTAGCAATAAAAAAGGAGAGCTAATGCTCTCCTTCTCTTAATCCTAAACTGCTAATTAAAGAGCAGCTTTCGCTTTTTCAACTAGAACTGCAAATGCAGCTTTGTCGAATACTGCGATGTCCGCAAGGATCTTACGGTCGATCTCGATAGATGCTTTCTTAAGACCGTTGATGAAACGGCTGTAAGATAGACCATTTTGACGAGATGCCGCATTGATACGTGCAATCCATAGTTGACGGAATTGACGTTTCTTAGCGCGACGGTCACGGTAAGCGTATTGACCAGCTTTAGTAACTGCTTGGAAAGCTACGCGGTAAACGCGTGAACGCGCACCGTAGTAACCTTTAGCTTGTTTTAGAACTTTCTTATGACGTGCACGAGCTTGTACACCACGTTTTACGCGAGGCATTATGCTTCTCCTAAACTAAACGATTGATAACTAAAAAGAATTAAGCGTATGGCAACATACGGATTACTGCAGCCACTTCACATTTTGGAAGGATTGCATTCGGACGTAGTTGACGCTTGTTCTTAGTAGTACGCTTAGTCAGGATGTGACGTTTTGTAGCGTGCTTGTACTTAATACCACCAGCAGTTTTCTTAAAACGCTTAGCAGCACCTTTGTTGGTTTTCATCTTAGGCATGATGAATAACTCCGCATTGAGTAGGTTTAATAAACAACGTAATTAGGGCGAACAAAACCCAGCCATATGCCTTTATATAAAGGAAAGCGGCTAGGTTTTAATTACTTGATGAGCCGTTAATTACTTCTTTTTAGGGGCTAGCACCATGATCATCTGGCGACCTTCAATCTTCTTAGGGAAAGATTCAACTACAGCAATTTCTGCAGTATCTTCCTTAAGACGATTTAGAACGTCAACACCGATGTCTTGGTGTGCCATCTCTCGGCCACGGAAGCGAATTGTTACTTTCACTTTGTTGCCTTCTTCAAGGAAACGCGTCAGGTTGCGTAGTTTTACCTGATAGTCTCCAATATCAGTTCCAGGACGGAATTTTACTTCCTTGATCTGGACCTGCTTTTGCTTCTTCTTCTGCTCTTTAGCAGTTTTGCTCTTCTCGAAGAGGAACTTACCATAGTCCATCACACGACAAACAGGTGGCTCGGCGTTAGGACTGATCTCAACGAGATCCATACCAGCTTCTTCAGCAGCTGCAATGGCTTCTTGAATCGATACAACACCAACTGATTCACCGTCAGCGCCTGTTAGTCGAACTTCACGAATACCACGAATTTCACCGTTGATACGGTGCGGGTTTTGTTTTACCGGCTGTTGGCCACGTCTTCCGCCTTTAATAGCTTATTCCTCCAGATTGAGCTTACGGCTAGAGATCTCGTCTTGGATGTATGCAATAAAATCATCCACTTTAAATTTACCAAGATCTTTACCTTTACGAGTACGCACTGCAATTTCGCCAGCTTCCATTTCTTGGTCACCAACAACAAGCATATACGGTACACGCTTCAAAGTATGTTCGCGGATTTTAAAGCCAATCTTCTCATTTCTCAAGTCCGCTTTAGCTCTAATTCCACTTTTTTGTAGTTTTTGTACTATTTCTTGAACATAACCTGACTGTTTATCAGTAATGTTCATAAGAACTGCTTGTTCTGGCGCCAACCAAGTTGGGAAGAAACCAGCATATTCTTCGATAAGGATACCGATGAAGCGCTCTAGTGAACCTAGAATCGCACGGTGAATCATTACCGGTACAAGACGTTCATTGTTTTCACCTACATAAGTTGCACCTAAGCGACCTGGTAGGTTGAAGTCTAGCTGGACAGTACCACACTGCCACGCACGGTCTAGACAATCGTATAGTGTGAATTCAATCTTAGGACCGTAGAACGCACCCTCGCCTTCTTGAATTTCGTATGGGATATCCATCGATTCAAGAGACTGCTTCAATGCTTCTTCAGATTGATCCCAGATTTCATCTGAACCTACACGTTTCTCTGGACGAGTAGACAGTTTCACTACGATGTTGTCGAAACCAAATGTTTGGTACGTATCGTACACCATCTTGATACAGTTTGTTACTTCTTCTTGAATTTGGCTCTCAGTACAGAAAATGTGAGCGTCATCCTGAGTAAAGCCACGTACACGCATAATACCGTGTAGTGCACCAGATGGTTCGTTACGGTGACATGAGCCAAACTCAGCCATACGTAGCGGTAGGTCGCGGTACGATTTTAGACCTTGGTTGAAGATCTGTACGTGACCTGGACAGTTCATTGGCTTAATCGCGTATTCACGGTTCTCAGAAGAAGTTGTGAACATTGCATCAGCGTATTTGTCCCAGTGCCCAGAGCGTTCCCAAAGAACACGGTCCATCATAAGTGGACCTTTCACTTCTTGGTAACCGTACTCATCTAGCTTAGCGCGGATGAATACTTCTAGATCACGGAAGATAGACCAACCATTGTGATGCCAGAACACCATACCCGGTGCTTCTTGCTGCATGTGGAATAGGTCTAGTTGCTTACCAATCTTACGGTGATCACGCTTCGCCGCTTCTTCTAGGCGAGTTAGGTGCGCTTTCAGTGCTTTCTTGTCGTGGAAAGCCGTACCGTAGATACGTTGAAGCATTTTGTTGTCGCTGTTACCACGCCAGTAGGCACCTGCAACATTCAGCAAAGTGAAGTGTTGACAGAAGCTCATGTTAGGAACGTGAGGACCACGACACATGTCGATGTATTCTTCATGGTGGTAAAGGCCTGGACGATCATCACGAGATACGTTTTCGTCTAGGATTTCCACTTTGTATGGTTCGCCACGTGATTCAAACGTATCACGCGCTTCCTGCCAGCTTACTTTTTTCTTAACCACTTCGTACTTGGTTTTCGCTAGCTCTTTCATACGCTTTTCAATCTTTTCAAGATCTTCTTGCGTTAGAGATTCGTCTAGGTCGATATCGTAGTAGAAGCCATTGTCGATGGTTGGACCGATCGCCATTTTAGCTTGAGGGTAAAGCTGCTTAAGAGCGTGACCAAGAAGGTGAGCACAAGAGTGACGAACGATTTCTAGACCGTCTACTTCATCTTTAACTGTGATGATTTCAAGGCTTGCGTCTTCTTCAATTAGATCACACGCATCAACGCGGTTACCGTTTACACGACCAGCGATAGTTGCTTTTGCAAGACCAGGACCGATCGATTGCGCAACTTCCATAGTAGAAACTGGGTTGTCAAATTGACGCTGACTGCCGTCAGGAAGAGTAATAATAGGCATGCTATGTCCTTTACAGTGGTGTTGCACACCAAGCAACACATGTTATTCAAATTAGAAGCTATTTGTTGAAAATAGTTGAGAGTCAATAAAGGCCTCTCGGTAACACGAATACCGGACCGTTATCGAAAATGGGATTGTACCTAGCTCACATTTAGAATGCAAAGCGCGATTTTGTTTTGTCATAAGAACTTAACCGCAGACCCGTCACGACAATCTGATCATGCTTTTAAGGGACCAACGGAATTGCCCCTCAATGAACTTACACAACAAATTACAATATCGCCTATTACGTGTGAACCGATACAAAGCCTAACACGCTGGGCGAGAGCTCAACGTGCGATTTAGGTATATAGTTGTTTTATAGAGTAGTTTGCATGTAGGTATTCATCATGGTCTATTTCAAATCGCGCTTTATGGTGCTTCTAAGCACCTCGATATGTTCTTTGCAAGCCTTCGCATCAAATGACTTGTATGGCCCGCTGCGTTCTTACGCACAATCCCCAATGCAAGTGGTTAGTCACACCAACATACTACGTTCAGGGCACAGTCTGCCCTCTGGTTTTGTCGAAGCCTATGGTTCGGGAACCGTGGCAAGTGTTTGGGCTCATACTGATGAATACGCACTGGATTATTACCACAATCAAATCGAATTAGGCAGCAAATGGCAAGTCAGCAACCGTTGGCAGTGGGAGCTCAACTATCGATGGGTCTTTGCCGCTGACAACCATTTAGATGGACTGACGAAAAGCTTCCATAAACTTTTCGGTATCGGACAAAATGGGCGGGATAAAGTAGACAGAGATCGTTTTTACATTTCAATGCCGCAATATGATGTGCTTGAAGATGATTTCGAAGGACAAACACTGGCCAATAACCTATCTACTTACTTACAGTATCAAGTGTTCCAAAATGAACATCACGGCCTATCGATTGGCGGCAGTTTGTATTTTAACGATGTGGCTCACGGCACTTTTCAAGGTAGCAGTTTCGAGCAAGGCTTCCAATTAAACTACAGCTACTTAAGTGATGCTCATGCATTTTATTCGATGATTGGCATGACTTTTCGCTCGGATGACCGTGCCTTGCTCGATCTGCCCTATCGACATAATACGATTGCCATTGCGGGTGGGTACCGTTATGCCTTAGAAGATAACCATCACCTGATGTTGGAATATCATTGGTATCAAGGCTCAACAGAAGGGCCCACAGAGTTTGCTGATGCCTCTAATGAACTGGTATTGGGCTATCGATATCTAATGGAAAATTCAGCGCTTGAGTTTTTAGCCGTAGAGAACGCAAGAAACATGGATAACAGTACCGATATCGCTTTCACAATAGGATATCGGTACATATTTTCATCAAGTTGATGAGAGCTATAGATTTAGCGTTGGTGTAACTGCGGCAGCGACTTGAGCATCGGTTGCATTGATCGGCAACGTAAACGAGCGATATTGGTCACCAGCCAAGCTGAGCGAACGGTCAATCTCTGCCAAACAATGCATGACCTGCCCTTCCAGAATAAAAGAGAGCTCAATTTCTTTTGATGAGATAAAGCCGCTGTTACGGAACTCTAGCTCTTGATAAATACCAGAGCGAGAGGCAAACGAGCCACCGCGCAAAAAGCCTTTTTCAACATCGGCTTTAACCATAGTGAAGCCAGCTTGCTCGATCGCTTGAATAACCCGAGATGCTACTGGTAGTGGTTTCACTTCAATATAGTCACGGTCACGCGGGTCAATCGCAAAATCAATATCTAACGTCGTCTCGACCCAAACATGACATTGATTCTTAAGTGCGCTAACCGCAGTAATTGGCGTTTCATCATGCAGTTTTAGCTCAAACGGAACCTGCTTTTCTTCATTAGGTTGAATCACAAAAGGGTCAACTGCTTTCAATTGATCAATAGTGAAGGTTTGGTAACTTACGCTATCATCCACTTCGACTTTCATTTCCGTGTTCAATTTAATCGTAATAGCATCAATTTGTTGTTCGACGTCTCCGCCTTTGATATGAACATGCCCTTTCAGCGTCGCTCCTTGAAACACGCTCATTTCGTCCAAAGTGGTATCTACTTTTGCAGAGCCGATCCCCAGTGATGCTTTCAATTTTTTAAACATACTTTTCCTTTTTTAGCGATTTTTCTTCTAATAATCGTTTGTTTACACAATTGTTTTCTGCTGTGCAAGCAATAGACCACAAGAAAATGTTTGAATTCAATCATCAATCCAAATAATGCTCAGCAGCAAGAGTCATTCAGCTCTGCAATAGGATTGCTCGGTCACTAAGCGGTACATTCGTCGAGAAATGTTTGCAATTTGTACCTAAATTAAGCAGTATTTGTATAGTCAAATAAAGGAAAATGATTATGTCTGCACCACTCTACATTCAAATTAAACAATTTATCCTGGATAAAATTGATGCCGGAGAGTGGGTAGTTGGTCATCGCATCGCCACCGAGATTGAGCTTACCGAGCAATTTGGTGTCAGTAGAATGACAGTGAACAAAGCAATTCGGGATTTAGTAAATGAGGGCCGATTACAACGTCGCCCACGCTTAGGCACGTTCGTGTGTGATCCTGGTGAAAAGTCAGAATCTCCCCTGCTAGACATTCGAAACATTGCCGAAGAAGTCAGCGATAGAGGGCGAAAGTATGGCAGTAAAGTGCTCAAACAGATTGCTATAAAAGCAGATGACAACATTGCGACAAAACTCGGCGTTATGTTAGGCACGACAGTGTTTTACAGTGAAATTATTCACTATGAAGACCAAACGCCGATTCAATTGGAGCTCCGCTGGGTGAATAGCCAATATGCGCCGAGTTATTTAAATCAAGACTTCACACAAATCACTCCAAATCAATACCTGTCAGATAATTGCCCACTCAGCGCGATAGAACATACTGTAGAGGCAATTGTGCCTGAAAGCCGTATTAAGCAAGACTTAAAAATGCAAGCCAATGAACCTTGCCTTCTCTTGAATCGCAGAACGTGGAGCCAAGATAAGTTAGTCAGTACCGCCCTACTTTATCACCCTGGTAACAAATATAAGCTGAGCTCAAAAGTGCTCATTTAAGGACAAGATTTATCCTCTAGATCTACGTTTTGATCACATTTTAGCAACATCAATCTTGTCAGTGTTCTTATTTTGCTCTATTTATTTGTATATACATTTAATGATACAAATAAACACAGGGACACAAACATGGATTTGCTGATTGAAAACGCACGTCTAGTTACCATGCAATCGGGAGAATGCGGATACCTTCCAACGCCTCCAGCGCGCATTGGTATTCAATCTGGAAAAATCGTTGCGATCAGTACCTGTGCCATTGGTGAAGACGCACCGCAAACCGAGTCTCTGTTGTCTGCCCAACATTACCCTCAGAGTATCGATCTTCAAGGCCAGTTAGTTCTGCCAGGTTTGATCGACTGCCACACTCATCTTATTTACGCGGGCAATCGTGCCAACGAATTTGAAATGCGCTTAAACGGCGTGCCATATCAAGAAATTTCCAAACAAGGCGGCGGGATTCTCTCAACGGTACATGCGACACGCTCTGCAACCGAAGCACAACTAGTTGAGTTAGCGTTACCACGTTTAGATGGGTTACTCGCGAGTGGCGTCACTTCTGTCGAGGTGAAATCTGGCTATGGATTGACACTGAATGATGAAATAAAAATGCTCCGTGCCGCCAAAATGCTAGAGCAAGAGCGCAAAGTTAAAATCACGACTACACTTCTCGCCGCTCACGCTATTCCGCCAGAGTTTCAAGGTCGTGCAGATGATTATATTGAGCACATTTGTCAGGACATAATCCCTGTTGTCGCAAAGGAAGAATTAGCTACGAGTGTCGATATTTTTTGTGAATCGATTGGTTTCAATCTTGAACAAACAGAAAAAGTGTTTGTAGCTGCAAAACGCCACGGCTTAAAGGTTAAAGGGCATACTGAGCAACTTTCTAATCTCGGTGGTACAGCCCTCACTGCGCAATACAACGGTCTGTCAGCGGATCACATCGAGTTTTTAGATGAGCAAGGTGTTAAAGCACTTGCTCGATCAAACACCGTCGCCACTCTATTGCCTGGCGCTTTTTATTTTCTAAGAGAAACTCAGTTACCACCGATTGAGTTGTTGAGAGAGCATAACGTGCCGATGGCAATTGCTACGGACGTCAACCCAGGTACATCACCATTTTCTGATCTCACACTCATGCTGAATATGGCGTGCACGCTATTTCGCCTTACACCGCAAGAAGCACTGCGTGGTGTAACGCAACATGCAGCCAAAGCTCTGGGTTATCAAAACTCACGTGGCGAAATCAAAGTAGGGTTTGATGCGGACTTCTCTATATGGGATATCGAAAGCCCTGCGGATTTAAGCTATCAAGTCGGAGCAAAACGTCTGGTAGGTCGTATAGTAAATGGTGAATACATTTCACACGGAGGCCAATAATATGTCTCAATTCGACCTACACTCTCCCCTATTTCATTGGCAAGGCCGTCATGATGCCGAGGACGGCAAGCTTGGTCAGCGAATTCATCACGTTGTTCAACGCCAAAAAGCAGATGAGTTGAGTGCCGTTGCGCATGGCGTCTCATTACTCGGTTTTGCTACCGACGCTGGCGTTGCGCGAAACAAAGGACGCATTGGCGCGAAAAAAGCGCCAGACTTAATCCGACGAGCACTCGCTAATTTAGCATGGCACCAAGACGCCCCACTATATGACTTAGGTACTGTGGTGTGTGAAGACGACTTACTGGAAGAGAGCCAAGCTCTATGTGCAGCAACCATTTCAAGCGCACTGCCCCATACGCCAGTCATCGTGCTGGGTGGTGGGCATGAGATTGCGTGGGCCTCCTTTTCCGGCTTAGCGGGGTATTTTAAAGAGCACTATCCAGAGAAGAAACCTAAAATCGGCATTATCAATTTCGATGCGCATTTCGATTTGCGCGCATTTGAGAGTAACCTCGCCGACATAAGACCAAGCTCTGGTACACCCTTCAACCAAATTCATCATTTTTGTCAACGTAACGATTGGGACTTTCATTACGCTTGTATTGGTGTAAGCCGTAGTAGCAACACTAAAGCGCTATTTGAAAAAGCAGATGCGTTAAATGTTTGGTATGTAGAGGACAATCAGCTCTGCTACTTAAACCACAGTTATCACTTAACTCAGCTTCAGCATTTTATTGACGACTGTGACTACCTCTATTTGACCATTGATCTAGATGTATTTCCTGCCGCAACCGCACCTGGAGTCAGCGCACCAGCAGCTCGGGGAGTGAGTTACGACACTATTGCACCCTTTTTAGAGCGAATTCTTCATTACAAAAATAAGCTAATGCTGGCTGATATCGCCGAATACAACCCAAATTATGACGTCGATAGTCAAACTGCACGATTAGCTGCCCGTTTGTGTTGGGATATCGCCAACGCGATGGCGGAAAAACAGCACAAACCATAATGCATCCCAGATGCCACTGATTATTACGACCAAGCAAGTACTTGGTCATCACGAGAAACTAAAGGAGTCTGAAATGACACAGCGCCAGGGACAAGATCCACGACTTGATACAAGCAGAACAATTCGTGCACCTCACGGAGATAAACTGCGCGCAAAATCTTGGCTAACCGAAGCCCCTCTTCGTATGCTGATGAACAACCTTGATCCTGATGTTGCAGAACATCCACATTCACTGGTTGTATATGGCGGCATTGGCCGAGCAGCGCGAAACTGGGAATGTTACGACAAGATTGTTGAAGTACTTGAAAGACTCGAAGATGACCAAACGCTTTTAGTTCAATCAGGCAAGCCTGTTGGTGTTTTCCCTACTCATAAAAATGCCCCACGCGTGCTTATCGCAAACTCAAACCTTGTTCCGCATTGGGCAAACTGGGAACACTTCAACGAGCTAGATAAACAAGGCTTGATGATGTACGGCCAAATGACCGCTGGCAGCTGGATATACATTGGATCGCAAGGTATCGTACAAGGCACATACGAAACGTTCGTATCTGTTGCAAAAAAACACTTTGACGGTGAAGCAAAGGGCCGTTGGATTCTAACAGGTGGTCTCGGTGGCATGGGTGGTGCTCAACCTCTCGCTGGTACAATGGCGGGCTTCTCCATGATTGCAGTAGAGTGTGATGAATCACGTATCGATTACCGCCTACGTACAGGCTATGTCGATAAGAAAGCGACTTCTTTAGATGAAGCGCTAGCTATCATTAAAGAGTCAGACACACCAATATCGGTTGGCCTACTAGGTAATGCAGCAGACGTTTTCTCTGAGCTGGTAGAACGTAATATCACGCCTGATGTCGTAACAGACCAAACGTCTGCACACGACCCGCTCAATGGCTATTTACCACAAGGCTGGAGCATGTCTCACGCAGCAGAAATGCGTTTGCAAGATGAAGCAATGGTCGTAAAAGCCGCGAAAAAATCCATGGCTGTGCAAGTTCAAGCGATGTTAGAGCTGCAAAATCGCGGCGCCGCAACACTCGACTATGGCAACAACATCCGCCAGATGGCCTTGGAAGAAGGCATAGAAAACGCATTTGATTTCCCTGGCTTCGTTCCAGCCTACATTCGTCCTCTATTCTGTGAAGGTATCGGTCCTTTCCGTTGGGCTGCTCTCTCTGGCGATCCTGAGGACATTTATAAAACCGACCAAAAAGTAAAAGAGCTAATTCCAGATAATCCGCACTTACATAACTGGCTAGATATGGCTCGCGAACGCATCCAGTTCCAAGGTTTACCTGCGCGTATTTGCTGGGTTGGTCTTAAAGATCGTGAGCGTCTTGGTCAAGCATTCAACGAAATGGTGAAAAATGGCGAACTTAAGGCGCCCGTTGTCATTGGTCGAGACCACTTAGACTCTGGCTCTGTAGCAAGCCCGAACCGTGAAACCGAAGGTATGATGGACGGTTCTGACGCCGTATCAGACTGGCCATTATTAAACGCGCTACTCAACACGGCGGGCGGCGCAACTTGGGTTTCACTACACCACGGTGGTGGCGTAGGTATGGGCTTCTCGCAACACTCAGGTATGGTTATCTGCTGTGACGGCAGTGAAGATGCCTCAGAACGTATTGCCCGCGTGCTGCATAACGACCCAGCAACAGGCGTGATGCGTCATGCTGATGCGGGATACGATATCGCTAAACAATGTGCAGCAGAGCAAGGGCTAGATTTGCCAATGCTCAACGAAGAACTGAAGAAGCTCAAGTAAGGATGAAAGAGATGTTAAATTTAACGCTAAAGCCAGGTCATATTAGCTTAAACGAACTACGCCAAGTGAGCCGTTCACCAGTCAACCTTACTTTGGATCCTGAAGCCATTCCGGCCATTGAAGAAAGCACACAGGTCGTAGACCGAGTCATCGCGGAAGATCGAACGGTTTACGGAATTAACACTGGTTTTGGGCTATTGGCTAACACACGAATAGCACCAGAAGATTTAGAAACACTGCAACGCAGTATCGTTCTCTCTCATGCGGCAGGTATCGGTGAGTTTATGTCAGATGAAACGGTTCGTCTGATGATGGTATTAAAAATCAATAGTCTGTCTCGTGGCTTTTCTGGGATTCGCCTAAAAGTCATTAATATGCTGACCGACCTAGTCAACGCACAAGTTTACCCTTGCGTACCTAAAAAGGGCTCTGTTGGCGCATCAGGTGACTTAGCTCCTCTAGCCCATATGAGCACAGTATTACTGGGAGAAGGACAAGCTCGCCACAACGGTAATATCATTTCCGGGCAAGAAGCTTTAAAAATCGCAGGTCTAGAGCCTATCACTCTGGCGCCAAAAGAAGGCTTAGCGCTACTAAATGGGACTCAGGCATCCACAGCGTTCGCATTGGAAGGCCTGTTTATCGCGGAAGACCTTTTCGCGTCAGCAACCGTTTGTGGTGCAATGTCTGTTGAAGCCGCTCTCGGCAGCCGACGTCCATTCGATCCGCGCATTCACCGTGTACGTGGTCATCGCAGCCAAATGGACGCAGCACTCGCATACCGTCATTTGTTAGACACATCGAGTGAAATAGGTGATTCGCACACTAACTGTGAAAAAGTACAAGACCCGTATTCTTTGCGCTGTCAGCCTCAAGTGATGGGTGCGTGTTTACAGCAAATCCGCAATGCGGCGGAAGTACTACAAGTAGAAGCGAACTCCGTATCAGATAATCCGTTGGTGTTTGCTGAAGATGGTGACATCATCTCTGGCGGTAACTTCCACGCGGAGCCTGTTGCAATGGCAGCCGACAACCTAGCACTTGCGATTGCCGAGATCGGCAGCTTGTCTGAACGTCGTATGGCATTACTTATCGATAGCGCGCTATCAAAACTGCCACCGTTCTTAGTCGACAATGGTGGTGTGAACTCTGGTTTCATGATCGCTCAGGTGACCTCTGCTGCGTTAGCAAGTGAAAACAAAACGCTCGCTCACCCAGCGTCAGTAGACAGCTTGCCAACATCTGCAAACCAAGAAGATCACGTGTCAATGGCAACATTCGCGGCTCGCAGATTGAAAGAAATGGGCGAAAACACTCGCGGTATTCTGGCTGTCGAGTACCTCTCAGCAGCACAAGGCCTAGACTTTAGAGCGCCAAACAAGTCCTCTGAGCGTATTGAGATTGCGAAACAAATGTTGCGTGAAAAAGTATCGTTCTACGATAAAGATCGCTACTTTGCTCCAGACATTGAACAGGCAAACACTCTGCTTAAGCTGGCTATCCACAACACGCTCATGCCAGAGAGCTTGTTACCCAGTGTTCAATAATTAAGCATAACTGGCATTTCACCGAATAAAAAGATGATGAATTGAAGGCTCTACGTTCTGCGTGGAGCCTTTTTATATACGATTAAACATATTGATGGCACTATTTATGAACACCTGTCTACTTTGATGGCTATACTTTACAAGATAGGCGAGCGAAAAGGTCGTTGTTTATTGTTTTAACAAATAAAAGCGTTGCTAAAGTATGCGTTTTTAACGGTTTATCCGCCGAAATAGTGTCTTATTGTTAGGATACGGTGAAGTTTTCACTGGATGGACCATTGCTACGCAGATATTCGCATATAATCCCACACAGTTTTGGTTACTACGTAAAAATTATGTTTCTAACACCTTATTTTTCAAACACTAATCACCAGTTTCAGTTCACTCGCGAACAAGCAAGCCACTTTGCAAAACGTGTCGCAGGTGACTACAACCCAATTCATGATGAAGACAACAAACGCTTTTGTGTCCCTGGGGATTTACTTTTCGCTGTGCTTCTTAGTAAAGAAGGCGTTAGCCAAAAGATGCGTTTTAACTTCTCTGGCATGGTAAACGATGGTGTAGCACTTCATATTGAAAATAAGTGTGACAAAGAAAGCGCTGTTGTTGACGAGGCAGGTAAAGAATACTTACACATGTCCCGTGAAGGTGAAACTAACCACGATCCGGCATTTATTGAGCATGTAGTGACAAATTACGTGCAATTTTCTGGTATGAACTTCCCCCACATCATGGTTCCTCTTATGGAAGAGAAGCAAATGATGATTAACTGCCAGCGTCCATTAGTTATTTATGAAAGCATGGAAGTCGAATTTTCACGCTTAGACCTTACGCATCCAGAGGTGGATTTCACTGGCGCAACATTCGACGTAGAAGGAAAACGAGGTGTAGTCACCTTAAACTTTGCGTTCAAAGAAGACGGTGAAGTCGTTGGTAAAGGTATTAAGCGCATGGTTGCAAGTGGCTTGAAGCCATATGACCAAGAAGCGGTTGACGACCTTGTACGCCGCTTTAATGAACGTAAGGATGCATTCCTAGCAAAGTTCGTTAAGGCAGCCTAGTCGACTGCCCTATCAGAAGCGCACAAAAAACGTGTTTACTAAAAGAAAGCCCAACGTCGACCGTTGGGCTTTCTTTTTATGTCTCATCCAAACAAAACTAAACGCAATGCTTAGAGCCAACGACGAACATGGTTTTTATAATCCACATACTCTTCACCAAACAATCGCTCTAAAACGCGTTCCTCAGGCTTGATTTGAAACCGATTCATATAACTGACAAATATCACGCCACAAAGCACCACACTCAAGTGCTGCCACCACAAACCAGTTGCTATGATTAGAAGCAATAATGCCGTGTACATAGGGTTGCGTGAAAAGGCAAACACACCAGTTCTTACAACAGAAGATGCCGCTTCAGGTTTTACTGGGTTCACTGTGGTTTTTACTTTGCGAAATTCATACACGCCAGCAATGCCCATGTAGCCAGACAACAAAGTTAATACACCTACTACAAATTCAACAAAGGGGACTCGAATGTTCATGCTCGGCGTCAAAACTTTAAGTCCGTACATCAAAAGTATGACTAGCAAAAACACCGCAACAGGTGGGACTTTGAGTTCAAGTTTTCTCAAGATTCATATCCTTTGAAAGGGTCTAAGTACGGTTTCTAAAAAGCCCAGTAAAACTGGGCTTGATTTAGTCCGATTACAACAAAGTTAACAATGCCTGAACGGGATGCTTGGGCTTCGTTCCTTCAAAGCGTTTCACTTGGCTGCGGCAAGAATAGCCTGTAATCAAACATCTCTCGCTATCCAACTTATCTAAGCTTGGCTTCCAGCTTAAATTGTAAATGTCTTTCGACATCGACAACTTATCAACCTCATGACCAAACGTACCCGCCATACCACAACAACCAACAGGTACCGTATTCAAAACTGCACCAAAGTGAGCAAAAATAGCGCCCCACTCTTTTTCCGCATTTGGCATTTTGGTTTTTTCAGTACAGTGCGCAAACAGATACCAAGGTTCCTGCGCCTTATGCTCTCCGCTTTCAAACGCTTCTAGTCTTGGGTAAAGCCATTCGTGGGCTGTTAGTACATCGAAATTACCTCGCTTACTGCCAAGCACTTCAGCGTATTCATCTCGATAACACAGCACCAAAGCAGGATCGACGCCAACTAATGGAATATCCAGATCCGCTACCATCGCCAAGAACTTCGCTGTGTCGGCTGCTGTGTCCTTAAACTGACGTAAAAACCCTTTAATGTGTTGTGCTTTACCATTCGGCTTAAACGGCAGAAGCACCGGATTCATACCCAGCTTTTTCAATAACTTAACGAAGTCTTCAACGACATCAGCGTCGTAGTAACTAGTGAATGGGTCTTGAACAATTAAAACATGCTTGCTCTTTTCAGACGAAGACAAACCACTGAGCGCTTGCAGATCATAAGGCGTTGTCAGCGACTCTACTCGTTGTTTCAAGGTGGGTACTGATAACAACGGCGCATCGACATACCCGACCGTAGATGCCGTTAAACTTTTCACCCACGACTGCTTCAAAACACCATTTACGACACCTGGCGCTTTCGCCATCATCGGCAGCATAGTCTCAATGTTCGCAACCAGATAGTCTTTTGCAGGACGTTGGTAACGAGAGTGATAGATGTTTAAAAAGCGCGAGCGAAAGCTCGGAACATCGACTTTAATCGGACACTGACTCGCACACGCTTTACACGCCAAACAACCATTCATCGCTTCATACACTTCGTGAGAGAAGTCATACTCGTGACGACGATTGATAGAATGACGTACGCGGTCAATCATGGTTTTGATTGATGTTTTGTTTTCTAGTGTTTGTTTTTCTAAGTCAAGAATATCAATGCCTTGCTCAGTAAGCTGACGCAACCACTCACGAACCAAACCTGCACGACCTTTTGGTGAATGACGACGATCGGCTGTTACTTTCATCGATGGACACATTGGCGAGCTGGTATCATAGTTAAAACACAAACCGTTACCGTTACATTCCATCGCTTGTTTAAAGCTGTCACGTACTTGAACGTCAATCTGACGGTCATAGTAACCACGTTTGGTATCGGTAACTTTGACAAGCTCTGCATCACTATCCAGCGGTGTACAGATTTTGCCCGGGTTCATTTTGTTGTGTGGATCGAATGCCGCTTTCACACGTCTCAGTTCAGTAAACAACTCGTCGCCGAAAAACTCAGGGCCATATTCTGAACGGAAACCTTTGCCGTGTTCACCCCACATCAAACCACCGTATTTCGCCACCAGCTTGACCACTTCATCAGACACTTCGTGCATCAATGCTTCTTGGTGCGGGTCACACAAATCCAACGCAGGACGTACGTGAAGCACCCCAGCATCGACGTGACCAAACATGCCGTAATTCAGAGACTTGCTGTCTAACAGTTCTCGAAACTCTACAATAAAGTCCGCCAGGTTTTCTGGTGGCACACAGGTATCTTCAGCGAATGCGACCGGTTTAGCACGACCTTTTGCTGCGCCTAACAAACCCACCGCTTTTTTACGCATGTTGTAAATACGCCCAATGCTCGCTACATCGTTACAAACTTGGTAGCCGATAATGCCCGCTTCTTCTGTTTCCAACATGGTATCGAGCTTGGCGGTCAACGCTGCAACCTGAGCAGCAACTTCCTCTTCGTCCTGACCTGCGTATTCCACCATATTGATGCCAAGCATCTCTTTATTTGGAACATCGGTAAGTAAATCGCTCACGGTGTGCCAAACGATATCTTGCTTCGCGAGATTAAGCACTTTTGAGTCAACGGTTTCTACAGACAGCGCTTTCGCTTCTACCATAAACGGTGCATTACGCAGTGCAGAATCAAAGCTGTTGTATTTAACGTTAACCAACGTACGCGCTTTCGGAATTGGCGTCAGGTTCAGCTTTGCTTCGGTAATAAATGCCAATGAACCTTCCGCGCCGCAAAGTACTCGTGTGATATCGAAACGGTCACCGTCTTCATTCAAGGCATTTTTTAAATCGTAGCCCGTTAAAAAGCGGTTAAGAGGAGGAAACTTATCTACGATCTGCTGGCGTTTTTCACGACATACGAATTCCGTTACACGTAGCGCCTTGGCAGCAAACTCGTCTTCTTTTGGGTAGCCGTTGGACAGGTCTGATTCTAAAACTGAGCCATCAGCAAACACCGCTTGTAGCGACAAAACATGATCGGATGTTTTTCCGTATTTCAGAGAACCTTGACCAGAAGCATCGGTGTTGACCATGCCGCCAATCGTTGCACGGTTACTGGTAGATAAGTCTGGAGAGAAGAAGTAGCCATAAGGGCGAACTGCGTCATTTAACTGGTCTTTCACTACACCAGTTTGTACACGAACCCAGCCTTCTTTCTCATTAATCTCAAGCACTTTGTTCATGTGGCGAGACATATCCACCACAATACCTTTGGTTAGCGACTGACCATTGGTCCCCGTGCCGCCACCACGAGGTGAAAAGGTAATTCGTTCGTACTTTTCTTTATTGCTCAGTTTCCCGAGGAGAGAAACATCTTCTGTCGTTTTGGGATGAACGACAGACTGAGGAAGTTGCTGGTAAACACTGTTGTCAGTGGCAACCGCTAGTCGACTTGAATATTGGCTTTCGATATCACCAGTGAATCCGGCGTGCTCAAGCTCTTTCAGAAAACTAAGAACAAGAGGATCGACATCAGTTTGCGAGTGTAATCTTGGTAACATTTGCTTCCTGCCCCTACGACGCTGATCCGATCAGCTGCGGGTTGTGTAATTATTTGCTCACTTCTCATACAAATTGGCGCTAAGCGAAAAAAAACACCACAAAAGAGTTAGTGAAGTAATATTCTTTGAATTTCGTCACTTTACAACATTTAAAAAGACGAGCAAATCAGAATCTCGATACAATAATTAAACTTATGCTTTATTTTTTCACGCTTGATGCCTTACATTGGGGAACGAATCGCGTTTCTAGATGAGTTTTCAGAATGAAAAAAAATAAAATTGTGACCACTGAAGATATCCTTCTCAAACTTTGCCAGTCTGTTTCTGGCGTACTTACTTCGGCGACATCTTCTCAAGTAAATTATTCAGCAATGGTGCAAAAAATCCACAAGACTAGCCTCAAACCAGATTTTGGCTGTTTTGTTCTGTTTGATGGCGGATTTACCGGGCTAGTTGTGATTAATTTTACGGCAAAAGCCGCACTGGAGATCTACACCAACTACATGCGTAATATGGGCATGCCAGAAGAAGAACTGGCAATATCTCATACTTCTGACGAGGTAGGCGATGTTCTGGGTGAACTCATGAATCAACTGGTCGGAGACTTCACTAATAAAATTCGTAAAGACCTGCAAACGAACATCACACAAAACCAACCAAAAATGCTGGCGCTGAATAAGCAAGTTATCTTACAAGTTGATACCAACCTTGACCGCCCTCAAGCGCGCAGAGTGACGTTCTCCACCGAAAACAACAATATTTTCTATCTCGAACTAGCAATGGATAAAACTGAGTTCATCCAACTGGAAGAGTTTGAAGTTGCTGAAGACGAAAACCCAGACGACATTTTAGAGGCAACACGTAAACAGTTGGCTGAGAAAGAATCTAAATCGTCGGGATCAAACGATGATGCCGATGACTTGCTCAACCAGCTCGGGTTGTAATTCTAACGAATCTTAATGAAGAATGGCTTCTTAGACACAAGTACGACTTCATACTGATTACAACGAACTAAAACGCCAGCCTCGCTTAATGCGAGGCTTCTTTTTATGTGCTGAAATTATCTTCAGTCCCACCTTGTATTTCGTTTTTATGTCAAAAAAGGTAATATGTCTGACTTCATAAATTTTCTGCTTTCGTTACTGGTTGTCGATGGATAAACAAAAAGCTCTGAAAAAAATCGCCAAGTG
>NZ_JAWOTL010000026.1:0-47526 GCF_033338835.1 Vibrio sp. Vb0888 | reverse complement strand
GTAGCTTTTGCCTCAGGTCAATCGATGGCAGCGGGTTTCCAAATCAACGCTCAATCAGCAACTGGCATCGGCCGTGCATTTGCTGGTGATGCGGTAATCGCAGATAATGCAGCAGTAATGGCTCGTAACCCAGCAGCAATGGCTCTGTTTGATAAAATGGAACTGTCGCTAGGTTTCGAAAGCATTACTTCAATGATTGAAGTGAAAGATGCGAAATATAACGTTAATACTCCTTTGGGCTCCAATACTGTAAGTGTTGCTGATACTGATGATGTGGGTGATACGTCAATAGCTCCAAACATTCACCTAATCGTTCCAGTAAATGACAAGTTTGCATGGGGCGTAAACGCATACTCTAATTTCGGCACTAAAACTGAATTTTCAGATAACTACACCGCAAAAGAGTACGGTGGTCTTACGGATGTAAAAAGCTTCAACTTTGGATTGGCGGGTTCTTACCGTTTAAACGAACAATGGAGCTTTGGTGCTGGTTTAGATTTAATCTACGGCCAAGGCACAATGAAGCGTACAACTAGCTCTTCAGTCCCAAGGGTTGGCGGTCAAAAAATTCTGGACGTAGATAAAGCTGATGGTTGGGCTGTTGGTTTTAACGTAGGTACTGTGTACGAACTAGATGAAAACAACCGTTTTGGTCTAGCGTATCGTTACAGCCCTGAATTTACGGCGAAAGACGACAAAGGTCAGGAAATCACGCTACCTCTACCAGATATGGCCGAGTTTTCCGGTTTCCACAAAATCCAAGACACTAAATTTGCTGTACACTACAGCATCCAATACATCGGCTGGAAAGATTTCGACCAAATTGATTTTGAGAACCTAAATCAGGGTTTACTTAAAGGTGGTTACTCGAAAGACTATCAATGGCAAGATGGCTGGCACTACGCAATTGGTGGTACTTACTACCTAAACAACAACTGGACACTTCGTGCTGGTTACATGTACGACACAAGCGCTCAAGATAAAGTAACGTCTATCTCGGTACCAGACTCAGATCGCCAGTGGTTCTCCACAGGTTTCTCTTACCATATTGATAATAGCTCAAACATCGATTTTGGCTTCACGTACTTGTTAGGTGAAGATGTAAAAGTTAATGAGAATACTCAATTAGCTCCTGGTCTTTCTACCGGTGTAACAGCAACAACTCATGCTGATGCAATTCTATTCGGCTTACAATACAGCCGTAGCTTCTAAACGCTTCGCTGTTAGTTAGTAGAAAAATACTTTATATAAAAGGCTGGATTTCCAGCCTTTTTTCATATCTGCGATTTATTGCCCACTCAATTTGAGTGAACACGTGTATCTAAATCTCACAATTAGGACGCACAGCTGTTCGCTGAATTCCGTTTACAAGCCTTTCACAGTTAGATTATTAAACCACATAAATAATATTTGAAAGGATAATATTCCAAATGACCACTTGCGCTGGATTTTCATTTCTAAAGTAAAAACTCTACCTTTAAACTTTCGTCCCACGTTATAAACAAATCAGCGAACATTCGAATGAAAACCAACAAGACTCTTCTATCAACAGCAGTGGCATTAAGCCTACTTGGCACAACGGGCATGGCTAACGCAGCAGGTTTCCAACTTGCTGAATATTCTGCAACAGGCCTAGGTCGAGCATATGCTGGTGAAGCTGCAATGGCTGACAACGCAAGTGCACAATGGCGTAACCCAGCAATGCTAACTTATTTGGAAGGCACTCAAGTGTCCGTTGGTGCAATCTATGTGAACCCAAATATTGATATTGAAGGTGATGTAAACTTCCACGGTAGCACTTCTTCTGCATCTTCAGATGACTTCGCACATGATGCAATCATTCCAAACTTCTACCTATCACACCAATATAATGAGAAATTCGCGATTGGTTTGGCATTTGGCACCAACTACGGCATGGAAACCGATTTAGGTAAAGGCTTTGGTGCATCGCACTTTGGTAACGAAGCAAGCGTAACGACAATGGAAGCGAACTTAAACGCAGCTTACAAAGTCAATGAATCGATCAGCGTTGGTGGTGGTATCCGTTACATCATCGGCGAAGGCAGCTTTGGCGCAGCAGCTCCTAAGAATAACGTTGTAGGGTTAAATCCTGAAACTAATCAACCAATCAGTGTTCCTCAAGGTACCGCTCTAAAATACATGGAAGGTGACGATACCGCTTGGGGCTGGCAAGTTGGTACAGCATGGCAGATCAATGAAAATAACCGTATCGGCTTCGCGTACAAATCTGAAGTTGAACTGAAGCTTGAAGGCCATGCTGAAGGTCTTGGTTTTGGCTTCGGTACTTCTGAACGCGACAACGGCTACATGTATCTAAACCTGCCTGCAACGGCTGAGTTGGCAAGCTTCCACCAAGTAACAGACCAACTTGCGTTACACGCAAGCGTTAACTGGACGGATTGGAGCTCTTTCGAGAAATTGGAAGCACGTCTAAATACTGCTGGCACGCATATGGTTAAAGTAGAAAACTGGGAAGACAACTATCGCTTTGCTGTTGGTGCTACTTACCAGCTTGATCCTAAGCTAGCGCTACGCACTGGTATTGCATACGATACTTCAGCGGTAAGCGACAAAAACCGCACGATTACTATTCCAGAAACTGACCGCACTTGGCTAAGTATTGGCGCAACGTACGATTGGACGAAAGACTTCAGCCTAGACGCTGGCTTCACCTATATTTTTGCGAAAGACGCACCAATCGTTGAGTCTCGTGGTTACAAGTCAGACGACACTGCAGAACAAGTCGGCGGCCAATTTGTAGGCGAAACTACGGGTAATGTTTGGCTAATCGGTGTTCAAGCAAACTACCGTTTCTAACCAAGCTGCAAAATACAAAAAAGGCTTAGCATCAGCTAAGCCTTTTTTCATTTCTCGATTATGAAGAACAACGCTTAAAAGTCTTCTAGATATTCATCTAAATACTCTTCTTCTTCGATGTTAACTTCTTCTACCGTTTCAACTTCTGCTTTAAAGTTTTGACGCTGGATATAAACATCGCGAGTTAGAATATATGGATCCGGCGACGAGTCTAGCTGCGCTTCTTGCGGTACTAATAAAGCACGCTTCTCCATTCCTTCAAACGCCCACTTACCCAAACTCGCCCAGAAGTTGAGATAAGAGAGGGGTAAATACGTACTATCTACGGTATCTGTCACTTCACGTAAGGTATACGGACCATAACCTGGAACCATGAAGTAAGGACCATTTCCAACACCATAGTGGCCTACTGCATCACTGAACGCTTTCTCGTCGTACTTCGTAATACCCGCGGCACTTGCAATATCGAATAAACCGAAAATACCGAACGTCGAGTTAATCCAAAAACGGTTAAAGTGGTCCACGGCTTTCGTACCATTACCCATGATTAAGTTATTAACCATGCTTGCTGGCTCATCTAAGTTCGATAAGAAGTTAGCAATACCAGAACGAATAGGAACTGGCGTGTATTCTACATACGCAAGTGATACAGGACGAACCAAATACGGATCTAAATATTCGTAGTTGAGTTCCCACATGGTTCGGTTAAAGCCTTCCAACGGGTCATACACATCAGAAGTCGTTTGATTTGTTTCTTGTCCTGTTACTGCTTCATCAGGCGCACTTGAACAGCCAACCAGTCCAACGGCTAACAGCAACAAGAAGGTAGATTTACCCTTGTTATACATTTTATTTTCCATAACGACTATTAATGTACCTAAGTCACCCCGATTAACCATAGTACGTATGTTGAGCAGGATACATAGTAAAGATGACTCAGATATGGGAATAAATAAAGGCCAGCAATCGCTGGCCTTCGGTATTCTACTCGATCGTTTAGAGTCATACCACTAAAGGCAACTGACTCTACCTCGTTGTCATGTTTCAGAGACAGATGTTAACAATTAATACTGCTGATCAATGGTCACTTCTACTGGTGCGCCAAATTCAACGACGTCACTTTCTCCGTGCCAATCTTGATCACGCGTTGCTACGTTACCGTCAGAATCTACACGCACACGGACGATTAGCTTATCGAGTGAAGATAACTTTTGCCCTTGCATCATGGCATTGCCATCATCTAATACGACTGTGCGAGGGAAAGTACCTAGCGGATAACGAGCAGCAGCCACAGGCATTGGAGAGCCATCTGAACGATGTACTGACACAATCAGAACTGCGTTTGGATCCAACTGAGCATTTGGTGTCACATTAATTGTCACAGCTACACTCTTATCCGGTGAAACCGCTTCGCCCATTTGCTTACGAGCACTCTCAATACTGCGTGACAACATCTCGTAGCGGCTATCTTCTGGACCAATCATTTGCTGCATGATTCCCCAATACTTGATGGCTGCCGGGAAGTCTTGACGCTCAAACGCATCGAACGCTAACAAAGAAAACACACGCAGGTCGACATAGTCTTGCTGCATCAGCTTGCCGAGTAATGAGCGAGCCGTCGCTTGATCCATTTCCTCTTGAGACAGCATCAGAGCTTGTGCATAACCCAACATCACATCAGGATCTTTGGGCTCTAGGCGGTATGATTTTTCCATCGCATCGATAGCCGTGGTGACATCACGATTTGCTAACGCAATACGACCTAGCAGTAACCAACCTGTCGAGTCTTCCGGCTGGTAATGTAAGCGAGTTCGAAGCGCAAGGGTCAAATCCGCCATTTCATCGTCACTCAGCGGCTCAGAAGAAGCCGACATCAGCTTTTTCGATAACTCAGGTAGATTTGCAGACACTTCTTGCCATTGAACAATATCGTCTGACGCGCCAAATTTATAATACAAACCATAGCTCAGCACCACCGTCAGAATTACCGATGGAACTAAAACCGCGATTGGAGAAACCTTGGTTTCTTTTTGCGCTTTATCACCAGGGATATCGTCAAGCAGTGATTGCTTTAGATCAGAAATCAGTTCGTCTTCACTTTCAACCAGACCTTCGTCAGTTTCTTCTGCAAGCTCAGATAGTCGGTCTTTATAAAATGCCTTGTTGAGCTCATCGCGTAACACATCATCATTGTTCGCTTTTTGTTTAATCAGCGGCAAAGCCACCAGCGCACAAGCAATAAGCGTGAGAGCAACGGTGGAAATCCAAAATAGTGTCATTACTTCTTATCTCCGTTGTTCTCTTCTTCAAGCAATGCTTTTAAACGAGCTTCTTTTTGCTCATCCCATTGCTCGTCACTGCTCGCTTTTGCCTTAACTTTAGATTTACGGCTACGCAGTACAATCAAACCAAAACCACCCAGTACTACAGCGAGTGGCCCGAGCCACAAAATCGCAGTCGCGACCGTAAATGGTGGGTTGTAAGTCACGAAGTTACCGTAACGGGCGATCATGTAATCAACAATCTCATCTTTGGACTTACCTTCTTTGGTCATTTCGTACACCTTATGGCGTAAGTCCTGAGCAAGTTCAGCGTTAGAATCCGAGATCGTGTTGTTCTGACATTTAGGGCAACGGAGCGTATGGCTTAACTCTTTGAACTGCTGTTCTTGTTCCAAATTATCAAACTCGTACACTTCAATGGCCGCATGAGCAGCAAGAGATAATGTCATCGCAGCAAAAACGGCAAGAATTAGCTTTCTCATTGCTTCGCCTCCTCAACCAATTTGTTGTAAAGCGGCTCCAGTGTTTCTGACCAATTACGTGGGTTTACATCCCCTACATGGCGATAGCGAATCACACCATTTGCATCAATAATGAATGTTTCTGGAGCACCATAAACGCCAAGGTCAAGGCCAAGCATACCACTGCCATCAAATAGGCTGATCAAGTACGGGTTGCCGAGATCATTCAGCCAACCTATTGCTTTATTACGATCATCTTTGTAATTCATACCGATGATCTTAACGCCCTTACCCGCCAATTCGTTTAGGTATTTATGCTCTGCATAACACGTTGGGCACCACGTTGCCCAAACGTTCAAGAGCAACGGTTCACCTTTAAAAATTGATTGGTCGTACTGTTTTCCAGGCTCAGCCAGGTCTTCTAAATGAAATTCAGGAACTGGCTTGCCAACCAAAACCGACTCCAATTTAGTTGGATCATCGCCCTCTTGGTTACGCATTAATTGGGTTGCGAAAATGCCCGCTAGAATCATGAAAGCGACAAGCGGAATAAATAAGATTTTCTTATTCATGTTATGCCTCCTGCTCTTTTGACTTCGCGTTTTTCTTCGGCGATTTACGGAAGCGGTAGCGTTTATCAGAAATCGCTAGTGCGCCGCCTAATGCCATAATCAAAGAGCCAGCCCAAATCCAACGAACGAACGGTTTATAGTAAATACGAACAGCCCAAGATCGGTTGTCGTCTAAACGTTCACCCATTGCAATGTATAAGTCGCGGCTAATACCACGGTCAATGGCTGCTTCAGTCATCATAGACTTAGCCGTACGGTAGAAGCGCTTCTCTGCGTGAAGCGTATTCACGTATTTGCCATCGTGTGTGATCTCAAAGTCTGCGATGTAGCCATCGTAGTTTGGACCATCTTTATCACGCAAGCCTGAGAAGTAGAAATCATAGCCTTGAATTTGGAAGTGTTCGCCAGGTGCTAAACGTACATCACGCTCGATGCTGTAGTTCTGTACCATCGCAATACCGATAACAGATACCGCCAGACCAACATGACCCAACATCATTGCCCAGTGGCTACGTTGCAGCTTGCGAACACCTTCACTAAAGCTATGACGGTGCGTTGCGCGCTCGTACAGTTCAAAGCCATGCATCGCAATAATCCAAATCGCCATCACCCAACCAATGTAAGCCATGGTTGAGAAGAAATCGGCAAACAGGTACACGCATAGCGCGGCCAAGGCGAAAGCAAGCACACCTGAAACGAGCATTGGTTTCACAAGTTTAGATAAACTGTCTCGCTTCCAGCGAATAAGAGGACCAATACCAAGCAGAAAAGCAAATGGCATCATTAACCACGCAAATAGCATGTCAAAGAATGGCGCACCGATAGAGACCGACCCCAAACCAAGCTGCTTGTGTACGAGCGGCAACAGTGTCCCCACTAACACCACAACAAGAGCGGCGATAAGTAATACGTTGTTGGCTAAGAGCGCATTTTCACGTGAGACTAAGTCGAAGTTACCTCGTACACGCACTGCTGCCCCTTTTACGGCAAACAGCAATAAAGAGCCGCCGATAACGAAAACGAGGAAGCCTAGAATAAACATACCGCGCGACGGGTCAGACGCGAACGCGTGCACCGATACTAAAATACCGGAACGGACTAAGAAGGTGCCCAACAAACTCAACGAAAATGCAGAGATTGCCAATAGTACCGTCCACGCTTTAAATGTGCCGCGTTTTTCTGTCACGGCAAGAGAGTGCATTAATGCGGTACCCGCTAACCAAGGCATGAATGATGCGTTTTCTACTGGGTCCCAGAACCACCAGCCACCCCAGCCAAGTTCGTAGTAAGCCCACCAAGAACCTAGTGCGATACCAAGTGTTAAGAATACCCATGCTGCGGTTGTCCAAGGACGAGACCAACGAGCCCAAGCCGTATCAAGGCGTCCGGTCATTAGGGATGCGATCGCAAAAGAGAATGCAACCGAGAAACCAACATAGCCCATGTAAAGCATTGGCGGGTGAACAATCAAACCAGGGTCTTGAAGCAGAGGGTTCAAGTCACGTCCGTCAACCGGAAAGAACGGTAACGTACGTAGGAATGGGTTCGACGTTAGGATGATAAACAGTAGGAAACCCACTGAGATCATGCCCATAACAGCAAGTACACGTGCAACCGACTCTTGCGGCATACCACGACTAAACGTCGCTACAGCGACAGTCCAAGCAGCTTGGATTAACACCCATAGCAACAGTGAACCTTCGTGTGCACCCCATACTGCGGTTAAACGGTAGTACCAAGGAAGCTGACTATTCGAGTTGCTCGCTACATACTGTAACGTGAAGTCGTTGGTATAAAATCCCCAACATAAAATGGCGAAAGAGAACAACAGCATCAGGAACATAGACCAAGATAGCGGTCGCGCTGTGTTCATGAGCATGGTGTTGTTATTCGCTGCTCCCCACAATGGCAATACGCTCAACAGCACTGCCATTGCAAGCGAAAGAATGAGAGCAAAGTGACCGACTTCAGCAATCATTGGCCGCTTCCTTGTTTTTGTTCGGTGCTGTATTGAAGCGGTTCATGCGTTTTCTTCATCGCTTCTGCAATTTCTGGTGGCATGTATTCTTCATCGTGCTTCGCTAGGACCTCAAATGCCTCAACTGTCGTGGCATCTTTCAGTACACCTTGAGCAACAATACCCTGCCCTTCACGGAACAAGTCAGGAAGAATACCGTCATAGGTAATCGTCACTTTCGGACCGACATCGTGCAGGTCAAAACTCACTTTCAAAGAATTAGGATCTCGACGAACTGAGCCCACAACCACCATTCCACCGATACGCAAACGCTGGCCTACTTCTGGCTTGGTGCCATCTGGCTTACCATTAACCAATTCCGTTGGAGTATAGAAAAGGTCCATATTTTGATTAAGCGCATAAAGTATCAAACCAATGGTGGCACTAATACCGATAAAGATCGCTAGTACAATACCTAGCCTCTTTTTACGTCTCGGGTTCATAAGGTGTTCTCCATGTTCTTCGCTGCGTCGATACGAGCTTGACGGTCAATTTTTGCTTTCACTTCTTTCAATAATGCATCACCGCGGCGAAGGCTAGTGATCAGAAGAATCAGCATGGATAAGAAAGTAATACCAAACGCACTCCATACGTATGATGCGTAGCCACCCATGGCAAAAAAGTCGCTCAGAGATTCAAAATGCATAATCAGTTACCTCACTGAGTTTGTTCTGTTGCGAGTTTGCGCACCCAGGGGCGGTGACTTTCTTTACTGATGATTTCGTTACGAAAACGGACCATCGTCACGGCACCAAAGAAGAACGCAAAGCCAAAGATGTTCAGCAATAACGGCCAAAGCATGTCGGATGAAATAGAAGGTTGTTCAAATTTCGTGATCGTCGCACCTTGATGAAGCGTGTTCCACCATTCCACGGAAAAGTGAATGATAGGTAGGTTTACTACGCCTACGATCGCTAAAATACCAGCAGCTTTTGCGGCGGTTTTTTGATCGTCAAACGCATGGTAAAGCGCAATCACACCAAGGTAGAGAAATAGAAGAATCAATTCAGATGTAAGACGGGCATCCCATACCCACCAAGTGCCCCACATAGGCTTGCCCCAAACAGCACCTGTAAGTAGAGCAATAAAAGTAAATACTGCACCAATCGGAGCCATCGCAAGTGCCGCCATATCAGATAGGCGAACTTGCCATACTAGGCCAATAAATGCAGCGATCGCCATCGACATATAAACGCCCATAGACCAAATAGCTGATGGGACATGAATGTAGATGATTCGGAAACTGTCACCTTGTTGGTAATCTGAAGGCGCAAATGCAAGCCCCCAAACCGTACCAACCGATAAGCATACGAGGGCCAATACAGAAAACCAAGGCAGAAACTTACCACTCAAACGATAAGCTGCTTCTGGCTTGGCATAAGGATGTAGCCATTTCCACATGTTTTGTTCTCACTCTTACTTCAGGGACACTGTCTAAAGGGTTGAGACCGTAGCAGTGCTTTAATAATAATTCTTTGATCAAGCGCCGCTTCATTGGCACTTTATTGAGTTAGTTAACACTAACTCGCAATGCGGCACTGATGGCAAAAGGCGTTAATGTCATCGCCCCCATTAGCATCGCACCTAAAATCGCTAGTTGACCGTTATACGCCATACCGAGTGCCGCAGCATCAATTGCCGATGTTGCGAAAATCAAAATTGGGATGTAGAGCGGAAGAATAAGCAAACTCAAAAGAACGCCACCCTTTTGTAACCCAACAGTCAACGCCACACCAATGGCGCCAATAAAACTTAGTGTTGGTGTACCGATCATCAAGGTTAATACAACCGATAGCCAAGTATTGAAGTCGAGCGAAAGTAAAACCGCCAATAATGGGCTAATTAAAATCAGAGGTAACCCTGTTAACAACCAATGTGCTATGACCTTTGAAACCACGACAAGTTGCAATGGAATCGGCATTAGCATCATTTGTTCTAGTGCACCGTCTTGAAAATCATCACGAAATAGACGCTCTAATGATAATAAGGCGGACAGCAATGCGGCAACCCAAACGATGCCCGCTGCAATACGTGCTAACAAATTAGGTTCTGGTCCAATACTCAGAGGAAAGAGAGTAATGACAATAATAAAGAACCACAGCGGGTTCAGAATGTCTGCCTGACGGCGAAATGCGATTAAGAGCTCACGACGAATGATGGTGGTCATCGAGGAAATCATATCAGTCACCCAGCTTTATTTTTCTAAGTTTCGGGCTGTCCGCAAACATATCTTGATGCGTCGTCAACACAACAATACCGCCATTATCAGCATGACTTGCGAACAAAGATTCAAGCACCTTGACACCTTGCTTATCAATGGCAGTCAACGGCTCATCTAAGATCCATAAAATTTGCTTACTGAGCCATAACCTTGCCAATGCGACTCGTCGTTGCTGACCTGCGGAAAGTTGTGCTACAGGCACATCTTCTCGGCCAGCTAATCCTACTTGAGTCAAAGCGATGAAGATTTCTTCGTCTGAAGAGCGATTATTTTGAATAGATTGATAAAAACGTAAGTTTTCTAATGCGGTAAGCTCTCGTTTCACTCCTGTTTGATGTCCTAAGAAAAGCAGATCTTGATGGAAAACATCACGAGATTTTTCAACCTCTTCGCCTTTCCATTTAATGACACCTTCTTCTCTATCACCTAACCCTGTCACAATCCGTAGCAATGTAGTTTTACCAGTACCATTACGCCCTTCGATCTGGACCAATTCACCAGGCTTAATTTCAAACTGCAGGTTTTCAAACAGAACCCTTTCATCACGGATTGCTGTCAGGTTAGACACTTCTAACATAGAGCTTCAACTAAAAAATGAACGAGCCGCTATATTAGCACAGCTTAGTTATGACAAAACAGGATAAGAGGGCTAGGTCACATGTAAGTTCATGTATTTTTGTTAATTAATCATCACACTTTAATAAAATTAACTATAAGTAGTTATAAGCGCTCATTTTGAATTTGAGAGGCCAGAGCTAAGAGCAAGATCGACTGAAGGTTATCTAGGGGTGTATTTAAGAAGAGCATTAGCGGCTAAAAACAAAAAAAGAGGCGTAATAACGCCTCTTTTTTATCGCTTGATAACCTTTAGCGTCGACGACGTCCACGCGTTGGATATTCTGCATCATCTGATGGCTGACCACTTAATGGTGGAATCTTCTCTTTCCCCGCCAGTTTCTTCTGCAGTGAAAGCATCAACTCAGCTTCGGCTTTTGGTAGTTCGCACTCTTCAATCAGCTCGTTGATATCAGCGCCAAGCTGTACCATTTTAGAAGCGCGACTGTACAAGCGACCATCAGTATCAGCGTGTTCGAGTTCGCGAATTCTCTCGTTTAAGTGCTGAATAATGTCTTGTTGCTCCGTCACTTTTTGTCCAAGACCAACGACAACCGAGCGCACTTCGAGTAACTGCTTACTCAACTTTTGCACTTCTTTATCTGCGTGTCGAGATTGAGCTCGTTGTTGGTCTAACTGCTTTTGTAACCCAGAGCGAATCCGCAGTTGCAAAACAACCAAAACTAACACAATAAAAGCGACGCCACCCGCAAGGAATGGAGCAGATAAAAGAGTGTCTTCAGCCATCATCATTCAGCCATTAAAGGTGAGCCATCTCGTCCCACTCGTCATCTGTTAGCAGCTTGTTCAAATCCACAAGGATAAGAAGCTTGCCGTCACGGTTGCTCACACCCTGGATGAACTTCGCACTCTCGTCGGTACCAACAGAAGGCGTCGTATCAATTTCAGAAGAACGCAGATAAACGACTTCTGCCACGCTATCTACTAAGATACCAATCACTTGACGCTCTGACTCGATCACAATAATACGAGTGTTGTCGGTGACTTCGCCTTCCATCAGGCCAAAACGTGAACGTGTATCGATAACAGTAACTACATTACCGCGTAGGTTGATGATACCAAGTACATAATCTGGTGCACCTGGAACAGGGGCAATTTCAGTATAACGAAGTACTTCACGAACTTGCATTACGTTGATGCCGTACGTTTCTTCTTCTAGCTGGAACGTCACCCACTGAAGAACTTCGTCATTCGATGCATCTTTCTTCACTTCTACTTCAAAAGCTTGAGACATAGTTAATCCTCGTTAATGTCGTTCCCGACTTAAATCTAATTCAGTGATTTGACATCTAAACCGGCGTTTAGCATGTCAATGAGCGCCTGGACATGAATTAAGGCGCACATTTTTTCTTTTACCATGCCCGCTAGCCAAGGGCGTTTACCCGCCTGCTCACGCCAGCGAACCTTGTCGATATTAAGCGTTTCAGTCCCCATTAATTGATTACTGGCCAACCCCCACATGCTCTCACCAAGCATGACGACATATTGGTAGTTATCTTTATAGCTATCATCACGAAGCTTATCTGCCATCACCCATTTTGCGGTATCGACGACATCAAACTGTTGCTCGCGATTTGTTTGTAGCCCCAAATACCAGGCGGGTTTTCCTATCAAATGGTTAAGCTCGCTAATGCGATGAATACCACCTAACTCATCAAGAGGTACAGCAAACGTGACACCATTCACATCAAAGTAAAGAACTTGGAAGTCCTCACTTCGCTTCGTGCTTTCCCAGACCGTTGGTATATCGGAATCTGCTTGTGTTTCGAGTTCAGTATCGACGTTCGATTCTATATTGATACTTTGTTCGATCACTGCGTGAGGTTCATCCACCTCTGGTTGAGCTTCCTCAAAAACTGGCTCATCAATCACCCAGTCCTGTATTTCCTCAACACCCTGAAGCTCAGGCACCTCACTAAAGGTTTGTACCTCAGGCTCAGCCGCTTTTATCTCTGCTGCAATATCAATCGTATTTTGTTCAAGAATACTATCAATATCCAACTCAGCCACTGGGTTGCTTGCTTCAAGCTGACTTAATAGCCTTTGAACATCTTCCAGGTTTGGAGCTTCCAACTCTGGCGGATATGTTTCTTGAAACTGGTACGTTTCTGGCTCCGAGTATTGTAGCTGCAATTCTGGCTCTGGCTCTGGCTCTGGCTCTGGCTCTGGCTCTGGCTCTGCAGATGATACCTCTTGAGCCAATAGGTCAAGGTCTTCCTCAAGAGTCGTTATTTCAGTTTCATCATCCAGTAATGCATTAAAGTAGTCATCAAGTGCTTGTTCACTGGACAGCACATCATTACTGCTCATCGAACGCCAACCTCTCCAGATAAATCAGTAGCTGTTTATAGGCAAACACACCACGACTACCAGATGCAAAATGCGACGCTGGCAAGTGCTTTAAACTGGCATCGCGGAACTTGGTATCAATAGGCACCGCTGAGGTCCACACTTGATTTGGGTAATCTTTTTTCAGTTGCATCAATGTCTGCAATGACGCTTTCGTGCGCTTATCGTACATGGTTGGGACGATAGTCACTTTGAAACCGCCCGGGCGAGATTTTTGCATAATGGTTAGCGTACGCATCATGCGCTCTAGACCTTTCATCGCCAAAAACTCTGTTTGAACAGGAATCAAAATTCGGTCACTGGCTGCCAACGCGTTCACCATCATCACGCCAAGGATTGGCGGACAATCAATCAACACATAGTCATAGTCTTGTGAGACAGTTTGCAGCGCCCGTTTTAAGATTAATCCCATACCACTGCGATTACCCATTACGCGATCAAGCGTGGCAAGGGACATATGCGCGGGAATGATATCCATTCCTTCCAGCTCTGTTTCTAAAATCAACGGCTTAACCGTCTCACGAGAAAACGTCTTCAACTGGAATAAATCAAATAGGCTCGAAGTTACTGCATCAGGATCATAACCGAGATAAGTAGTCAGTGAGGCGTGAGGATCAGTATCAACCATCAATACTCGATGGCCTTTTTGGCTCAATAAGCCCGCCAATGTCACTGTTGAGGTGGTTTTACCCACGCCTCCTTTCTGGTTAGCTACACTCCAAACAATCATGATGAATCCTAAGCTAGGCCAACTTCCACCAACATGCGTTCAGCAATGCGGTCAAGCGGTAAATCTTCTGAAGAAATGCCTGCTTTAGCAACCGCTTGGGGCATGCCATAAACAACACAACTTTCTTCATCTTGTGCCCAAATAGTTGAGCCTGAAGACTTCAACATGCGAGCGCCCTCACGACCGTCTGCACCCATGCCTGTCAACACTAAAGAGAGCACTTTGTCGCCATATACTTTTGCGGCAGAACCAAAAGTCACATCCACACATGGTTTGTAGTTCATGCGGTCGCCGCCATCAATAATGCGAAGACGAGCAGCGCCCGCTCGTCCATCTACCATCATTTGTTTCCCACCTGGTGCAAGGTATGCCACACCGGGCTGTAACACATCGCCATCTTGTGCTTCTTTCACTTGAATCTTACACAAGGTGTTCAAACGACTGGCAAACGCAGCAGTAAACGTTGCTGGCATGTGTTGAATCAATACAATCGGATGCGGATAGTTCATCGGCAAGCGCGTCAGAATTTTTTGTAGAGCAACGGGGCCACCTGTTGATGTGCCAATTGCCGTCAGTTGATACTTCTTACCAGAAGCACGGTACTTTGTCGCAGCAGGTCGAGTTGGTGTTGGAGTCACAGGTGAAGCCGTTCTTGAACCTAATGATCGAGTAGTCGTGCTGGTACTCGCTGTTGGGCGAGCGATAGGTCGACGCATGAAAGCGCGCTTCGAGGCAATCTGAATCACACGCTGTTGAAGTAATGACACAGCTTCTTCACGGTTACGCGCAATGTCCTCAAACTTTTTCGGTAAGAAGTCCAATGCGCCTGCATCTAGCGCATCAAGCGTAGCTTTCGCCCCGTCGTGGGTCAGGGACGAAAACATTAGAATTGGCGTTGGAGCAGCGGCCATTATTTCACGTACAGCTGTAATGCCATCCATAACTGGCATTTCAATATCCATCGTGATGACGTCAGGTTTGAGGGATTTGGCTTTCTCAACCGCCTCTCTACCATTTACCGCAACGTCAATCACTTCTAGGCGCGATTCTGAGTTGATGATTTCGCTCACGCGACGTCGGAAAAAACTCGAATCATCAACGACTAGTACTTTAATCGCCATCTTATTCCTTTTAATAACGTCAGCTTTGCTTAAAGGCGTGAAGCCGCAGCATATCGCTTAAGTAAATCAGGCACATCTAGAATTAATGCAATATGGCCATCGCTAGTAATTGTCGCACCAGCCATACCTGGAGTGCCCTGTAATAGATTATCGAGAGGCTTAATAACCACTTCTTCTTGACCAATAAGCGTATCCACAACAAAACCAACGCGTTGGTTACCAATCTGTACAATCACCACGTGACCGTGACCTGTACGCTCTTGGACGTTTTGCGATTTAGATGCTAACCAGTTTTGTAAGTAAAATAGTGGGATAGATTTCTCTCGCACAATGATCGTCAGCTGACCATCTACCACGTTTGTACGGCTAAGATCTAAGTGGAAAATTTCACTCACCGAAGCCAGTGGTAGAGCAAACGGATGACCGCCAACACCAACCATCAGAGTCGGTAAAATCGCTAACGTTAGTGGTACTTTGATCGTAATCTTAGTGCCCTTGCCTAGCTCAGAATCGATATCGATTGAACCGTTTAAGGTATTGATCGCCGTCTTAACCACGTCCATACCCACACCACGACCAGAGATGTCAGAAATTTTATCTTTACTTGAGAAACCAGGTGCGAAGATAAGGTTGAAGCACTCTTTGTCTGTTAAACGCGCCGCCGCATCTTCATCCATCATGCCACGCTTCACCGCGATGCCACGAAGTTTGTTCGGGTCCATACCGCCACCATCATCTACGATGGATAGTTCAATATGGTCCCCTTCTTGCGATGCTGACAAAATCACTTTACCTGTGCGTGATTTGCCTGCCTTCGCGCGTGCGTCTGGCATTTCAATACCGTGATCAACTGAGTTACGCACCAAGTGAATCAACGGATCGGCCAATGCTTCTACAAGGTTTTTATCGAGGTCGGTTTCTTCACCGCGCATTTCTAGCACGATGTCTTTATTTAAGTTACGAGCCAAGTCACGAACAACGCGTGGGAAGCGGCCAAACACTTTCTTAATTGGCTGCATACGCGTTTTCATTACCGCGCCTTGTAGATCCGCAGTTACCACGTCAAGGTTAGCGACCGCTTTGGACATCTCTTCGTTGTCGCTATTCAAACCAAGGCTTAATAGGCGGTTTCGAACCAATACGAGCTCACCCACCATGTTCATGATGGTATCAAGTGTCGAGGTATCAACACGAACGGTTGCTTCAGCCTGAGGTTTTTTAACCGCTGGTGCTTTAGCTTCTTCTTTTACCGCGACTGGTTTAGATTCTGGCTTTGGTGCTGGCGCTGCTTGAACGGGTGCTGGCTTAGCAACAGGCTCAGGTTTCGCAGGGCTTTGCTCTACGTTTGCTGACGCTGGCTTCGTTGCCATATCCAATTCTTCTAGCGTTGGACCTTTACCTGAACCATGTAGCTCATCGAGTAACTTTTCGAACTCTTCGTCCGTCATTAAGTCACTGTCTTGATTTGATGAAGATGACACTGGAGCGGAAGGCTCTGCCGCTTTAGGTGGCTCTACTGGTACGGATGCAGATGCAGCAGCCTCTGCCGTAGAAGGGCTTTTTCCTACACCGTGCAGTTCATCGAGTAAACGTTCAAACTCATCATCAGTGATATCACCACTTTCAACTGATGGTGCACTCGATTGAGGCGGTTCAGATGGCGTTGTAGGTGTCGCAGACATTGAGGTGCCTGGCGCTGAACCTTTACCATGAAGCTCATCCAGTAGCTTTTCGAATTCGTCTTGGGTAATTTCATCAACAGAGCCGACACTTGATGGTGCTGACGGCGCAGCAGGTTCTTCGATGATAGGCTCGGGAATAATAGGCTCTGGAGTAGCCACTGGTTCTTCAACTACGGTTGCCGCTACTTCATCTTCTGACTCAGGTTTGCATAGACGATGAAGTTCTTCAAGAAGCTCAGGGTCCGCAGCTTCTAACGGCTCACGATCTTGAACAGCCTGGAACTGGGTATTAACCGTATCCAAGGCTTTTAGCATCGTATCCATTAAGTTTTGCGTTACCGTGCGTTGACCGTTTCGTAAAACGTCGAACACGTTCTCCGCACCATGACAAGTATCGACTAGCTCTGCCAATGAAAGGAAGCCGGCACCGCCTTTTACGGTATGAAACCCGCGGAAAATAGCATTAAGTAAGTCTTTGTCTTCTGGGTTATTTTCTAATTCAACCAACTGCTCAGAAAGCAGCTCGAGAATTTCCCCAGCCTCAATGAGAAAGTCCTGAAGAATATCTTCGTCTAAATCGTAGCTCATACGTTACCTTTAAAATCCAAGACTGGACAACAAGTCATCGACTTCGTCCTGCGATGAAACCGCATCTTCTCTCAGTTCTGGATGAAGAATCGGGCCTTCGGCTTCGCTTGTTTGTGTATTCTTTTTATCTGCCGGTTCTGACAAAACTTGAATATGTTCTTCAAGTTTATTTCCAGAGAATACGGTTAGGATTTCCACTAAGCGGCCTTCAACTTCATTAACCAACGTAATTACGCGGCGAATGATTTGGCCAGTTAGGTCTTGGAAGTCTTGCGCCATGAGAATTTCGGTCAACTGGCCGCGCAATTCAGTGCTGTCCCCTTCGACTTGCACTAATAGCCCGTCGATTCGGTGGCACAGTGCTTTAAATTCGCTTAATTCTATGCGCCCGTGCATGAGTTCATTCCATTGAGGACGAACTTTTAGAAGGCAATCATGCAGGTTGTCAGCGATAGGAAGGCAGCAGTCGACCGCATCCATTGTTTTGTTGGCTGCAAGCTCTGTCTTCTCGATCACATAATTGAGACGATCCCTAGCGTTAGGGATTTCGTCTTTCGCAATTTCGGTCATGCGCTGATCGAGACTGAACTGCTTGAGTGATTCGTGAAGGTCTCGAGTTAACGCTCCAATTTCTTGCAGCATTGGGTTATCGGCACCTTCGTAGATCGAGGCAACAAGCATATTGGCTTGGTCTTGTTCCCCGTTTTCTAGCATTTGAACGAGTGACTTCGCCTGCTCTAGTGAGATCATTCTGAATAGACCCTTTTACGTTTAGTTCTTCTTATCGCTTTGAAAACGCTAAACGAGTCATTTAATAGGTATTTAATAATTGGTATGAATGACTCGAATAACAAAGAGAAAGAGAGAGTTATAAACGCTCGAAAATTTTATCTAATTTTTCTTTTAATGTTGCAGCAGTAAATGGCTTAACAATGTAGCCGTTTACACCTGCTTGAGCAGCTTCAATGATCTGCTCACGCTTCGCTTCAGCCGTGATCATTAGAACTGGCAGATGCTTAAGTTCTGCATCCGCGCGGATGTGTTTAAGCAAATCGATGCCTTGCATACCTGGCATGTTCCAGTCAGTTACAACAAAATCGAAGTCACCTTTTTTCAGCATTGGTAATGCGGTTAAACCATCGTCCGCTTCTTGAGTGTTATTGAAACCCAAGTCACGAAGCAGGTTTTTAACAATACGGCGCATTGTTGAGAAATCATCAACAATAAGGATCTTCATGTTTTTATTCAAAATTGCCTCCACTGAATCGTAAAATCAGTGTTTTTAGTCATTTTGTGTCCACGCACTGAGCTTGGTACGTAAACGTTGCATCGCTTGACTCAGTATTTGACTTACGCGAGATTCGCTTACGCCTAACACATCGCCAATTTCTTTCAAATTGAGTTCTTCATCATAATAAAGCGAAAGAACCAAAGCTTCACGCTCTGGAAGCTGTTTTATTGATTCAACCAGTGCTTTTCGAAATGATTCATCAACTACCCCTTTGAATGGGTTGCTGTCATCGGTTTCATCCGCCGGTGAAATCACATCATCAGAAACGCCTAAATCTTCAATACCGACTAATTTTGAGCAGTTGATATCGGTAAGAGCACTATGATATTGATCCAGTGTCATACCGAGATGCGTGGCTACTTCAGAATCAGTAGGATCTCGATTTAATTCGCCTTCCAGCTCCGCAATCGCTTGGTTAATCTCTCGATTATTTTTATGAACAGAACGCGGTACCCAATCGCCTTTACGCATGTCATCTAACATTGCGCCACGAATACGGATACCTGCATAAGTTTCAAAGCTCGCACCTTTAGAACCATCATAATTCTGCTGAGCTTCGATAAGACCGATCATGCCGGCCTGAATTAAATCCTCTACCTGAACACTCGGCGGTAAACGGCCTAGTAGGTGGTGAGCAATGCGCTTAACCAACACTGAATAACGTTCAATGAACGCCTGCTGGCTATTAAATTTGCCATGTTGGTCATAGGTTATCGCTTTATTCACCAAAAGGGTCCTCTGCGAATTCGGTACGATTTAGCAACCTTTCCACAAAAAATTCCAAGTGTCCACTTGGTGTTTTCGGTAGTGGCCACGTCAACGCTTTGTTTGCTAGTGAGCTGATAGCTAAAGCAGCAGGCGAGCGTGGGAACGCATCAACGACAATTTTTTGTCTTTTTACAGCCTGTCGTACTTTATCATCTAATGGAATACATGCTACGAGTTCAAGGCTAACATTCAAGAATCGCTCTGTGACTAGTGTCAACTTTGCAAACAATTCTCGCCCTTCACGGTAGCTTCTGACCATATTTGCTACAACTTTAAAGCGTTGAACTTGGTGTTCTTTACTCAACAGCTTGATTAATGCATAGGCATCTGTGATTGACGTCGGTTCATCACACACAACTACAACCACATCTTGAGCTGCTCGCGAAAAACTGATTACCATGTCAGAGATACCAGCAGCGGTATCAATCAGCAGGACATCCATTTCGTCTTCAAGACTACCAAATGCTCGAATGAGTCCAGCATGCTGAGCGTGAGAAAGCTCTGTCATGCTCTGTGTGCCAGAAGTTGCAGGAATTATCTTTATACCATAAGGCCCTTCGACAATCGCATCTTTTAGCTCACATTCACCCGCTAAGACATGTCCTAGATTACGTTTTGCACGAATTCCGAGCATCACGTCCACATTGGCCAGACCTAAATCAGCGTCGAGAACCATCACCTTCTTGCCTTGGCGAGCCATACAAATCGCCAGACCCAGTGTTACGTTTGATTTCCCCACACCACCTTTGCCGCCAGTAACAGCAATCACTTTGGTCAACGATGGTTGTGTTAAGCGACGGAGGCCGCTTGCTTGATCGTGTATCATATTCTCAGTCATAGTAGTCCGCCGCCTTAGAGTCCTTCACTGTCACTGTTCCAAAAGTGAGGTTCGTTCTCTGTCGACTTCTCTAACAGTTCATTTGCTTTCGCAAGCATATATTTTGGTTGCGCTATCACAATGTCTTCTGGTACGCGCTGACCATTAGCGATGTAAGCTACTGGCATTGCGTTTTGAATCACTACACTGATGAATTCGCCTAGGCTTAATGACTCATCAAGCTTCGTCATAATACAACCCGAAAGTGGTATACGTCGGAAGTGATCCAGCGTTTCTTGTAGAACACGACGTTGTGCGGTAGCCGGCAAAACAAGGTAGCTGTGAATCACTTCTCCGCTCTCTTGCATTAGAGTGTCGAGCTGCTCGGAAAGCCTCACATCTCGTTGCCCCATCCCTGCCGTATCGACCAAAATCAGTCTTCTGTTTCTTAGCTGATATATAACATCGGCTAACTCGTTAGAATCTTTAGCAACTCTTACGGGACAACCCATGATTCTTCCGTAAATTGAGAGTTGCTCATGTGCACCTATGCGATATGTATCTGTTGTCACAAGGGCCACATTGTCGGCACCGTATTCCATGGCTGCGCGTGCTGCGAGTTTCGCTACGGTTGTTGTTTTCCCAACCCCCGTCGGACCCAACAATGCGACTACGCCACCACGTTTTAAAATGTCCTGTTTAGGAATATTGATTTGATCCGCCACCAGCGACAATAACGCTTTCCACGCTCGCGCTGGCTTTGTATCTTCCGGGATATAACAGGCCATCTGGTCTGCTAACTCCGGAGAAACGCCCATTCGCTCTAAGCGCTTAATCAGCATTGCTCTTAGCGGCTCACGGCGTTCTACTTCTTGCCACATCAGGCCAGAAACTTGGTGCTCCAACAGACGACGAATTGACGTCATCTCTTCGCGCATGCTTTCTAGCTCATCGGCCGATTCGTCACGCTCATCACTTGGGCGACGTCGGTCATATCGCGTCGGGTCCAGCTTGGGCGTCGGACGTTCAAATCGATTGTCCTGTGCGATTAGCTTCGCCAAAGGTGAATCTGGTTGATATGGCGCTGGCTTTTCTTGGTTGTAGCAGTCGCGATGCTTATTTTGGCGTTGCAGCAAAGCAGAGAGCGAATCTTCATTTTCTGCTACGTGATCGTCAGCATCTGCTGCACCACCGCTATATTGCTTAAGCATATTAGCGAATCGCTGCGTCATTGAGCCTGTTTTTTCATTGTTACTGTTATTACTGTTCAGGCTAATTTTATCTTCATCTAAATGACGATCTTGGTAACGATCAGCAGAAGACGATGACATTTGACGATGTTCGTTATAGCGATTCGATTGAGAAGCACCGCGATTTTGCTGTGACGCTGCGCTTGCTTGAGACGGATTAGATTCACTATCTATCGCCGCAACAATCGCTACTCCACCAGCCACTTTCTTGTTTGACATGATCACCGCTTCCGCGCCTAAGTCCTCTTTCACTTGGAGCAGCGCCGTTCTCATGTCTTTGGCAAAAAATCGCTTTATTTTCAAACTATGAATCCATTAATGATGCGTGAGATCAGTTACCCACGGCTTGCACAATTCTGATCTGTTTTTCATCCGGGATTTCTTGGTAAGACAGTACCCGGAGATTAGGTATTGTGTTCTTCACAAATTTCGCCAACGTCGAGCGTAATACACCAGAAGTAAGCAGAACGGCAGGTTCGCCTTTCAGTTCTTGTTCCTGTGTCGCTTGGCTTAGTGAAGACTGCAATCGCTCAGCGAGTCCCGGTTCAATCCCCGCGGATTCGCCTCCTGATGCTTGCATAGTTTGATGCAATATTTGTTCCAGTTCAGGTATCAAAGTAATCACTGGTAACTCAGGCTCTATACCATTGATTTCTTGAACAATTAGACGTTTAAGACTAATTCGAACTGCTGCCGTCAATATGTCAGCTTCTTGACTCTTACTTGAGTACTCAGCCAAAGTTTGAACAATCGTGCGAATATCGCGGATTGGAATGGCCTCGTTTAACAAGTTTTGTAGGACTTTCACTACCACACCTAATGGTAATTGGTCAGGAACAAAGTTCTCGACTAACTTAGGCGCGCTGCGTCCCAACATTTCTAATAAATTCTCTACTTCTTCATGACCAATTAGCTGTGATGCGTTGTTGGTCAATAGCTGGCTTAGGTGCGTCGCTAATACCGTTGATGAATCAACAACCGTATAACCCAGAGCCTGCGCGTGCTCACGCTGATCTTCTCGGATCCATACGGCTTCCAGTCCAAAAGCAGGGTCAATGGTTGGCTCACCATCAATCATGCCATACACCTGACCTGGGTTAATCGCTAGCTCTTGATCCGGACGAATCTCTGCTTCGCCCACCGCAACCCCCATCAATGTAATTCGGTAACTGTTTGGGGTCAGCTCAAGATTGTCACGAATATGAACCGCTGGAATTAGGAACCCAAAATCTTGCGATAACTTTTTACGCACGCCTTTTACGCGCTCTAGCAGTTCCCCACCTTGGTCTCTGTCCACCAAAGGGATTAAGCGATAACCGACTTCCAAGCCAATAATATCGACTGGCTGGACGTCATCCCAAGACAGTTCGCGCTGTGAGGAAGGTTCTGTACCTTCGTCTGCTGTTGCTGGTAAAGCGGGCTCTTTCGCTTTCTGCTTCTGCCGTTTGTCGATGAAATATGCCGCTGCACCGGCCGCGACTGCCAGGCTCAAAAACGCAAAGTGTGGCATGCCCGGTACGATGCCCATCACACCAAGAATAGCCGCAGTAATCATCAGCGCTTTTGGGTTGTCGAACATCTGGAAGACCAGTTGTTCCCCCATGTCTTCATCGGTGTTTTGGCGCGTCACCATCATTGCCGCTGCAATCGACAGCAATAGCGATGGGATTTGTGCGACCAAACCATCACCGATTGTCAGTAAGGTATAGATTTCAATCGCTTCACCGAAACCCAATCCATACTGCGCCATACCGATCGACAGACCGCCGACGATGTTGATAAACAGAATCAAAATACCGGCAATCGCGTCACCTTTTACGAACTTCGAGGCACCATCCATCGAGCCATAGAAATCCGCTTCTTTGGTCACTTCAAAACGACGAACTCTTGCCTGCTCTTGGTCTATCAATCCGGCATTCAAGTCGGCATCAATCGCCATTTGCTTACCCGGCAACGCATCAAGCGTAAAGCGAGCACTTACCTCAGAGATACGACCCGCACCTTTGGTCACCACCATAAAGTTGATGATCATTAAGATGAGGAAAACCACTAGGCCGACCGCGTAGTTACCACCAATAACGACGTTACCGAACGCCTCAATTACGTTACCTGCCGCATTACCGCCTTCATGACCATGCAGTAAGACGACACGAGTCGAGGCAACGTTCAAAGCCAAGCGGAGCAACGTGGCGATCAGCAATACCGTTGGAAAAGCAGCGAAGTCCAAAGGGCGACGTGTGTAAACGGTCACTAACAACACCACCATCGACAGCGCGATGTTAAAGGTGAAGAACATATCCAGCAAAAATGCTGGAATCGGCAGTACCACCATCGCTAGGGTGGCCAAAACCATCACCGGAGCACCAATAGCTGGCATTTCACGTTGAGGGATTCGTGGCAATTTATCTGCAAACGGCAGGCTTAACTTCATACTGCGAGAGATCTCAATCGATTGAAGCGTCACGTAAGCTCTTACTATTAATACGCGACCGCTTTAGCCTAAAAGTTTAGGTAGGGTTGATAATTAAAGCGTTTTAAGCAATCTATGTACCATAATTAGCGCCAAAATAATGACTAAACACTCAAATAGAGCTTAGCTTTTGATCAAACGAGCTTTTTTAAGGCTTTACCGCTTTTCGTATCAATGACGGTGCTCGGGCGGGATTGGCAAATCATAATCTTGAATTTTCGGGCGCTGTCCACCTCGTTTTCGGTATTGCTTCAATTGGAATACAAATGCCAAAACCTGAGCGACGGCAGTAAATAACCCATCGGGGATCTCTTGCTCGAGCTCTGTCGTGTGGTACAACGCACGAGCCAAAGGTGGTGCGGGCACAATCGTAATGTCATGTTCGCGGGCGACTTCTCGAATCTTCATCGCCATGTGGTCAGTACCTTTAGCGATCACGACTGGCGCACGGTCTGTCTTCTGTTTATAACGAAGCGCTACCGAGAAGTGCTCTGGGTTAGTAACAATAACATCAGCTTGAGGAACGTCCGCCATCATTCGACGTTGAGCCGCTTCCCTTTGCAACATACGAATACGGCCTTTCACTTCCGGCTTACCTTCAGTCTCTTTGTATTCGTCTTTGACTTCTTGCTTGGTCATTTTTAACTGATCGGCGTGCTGCCAAATTTGAAATGGAATATCGATGGCAACCACAATCAATAGCGAGCAACTGATCAGCAAAATAAAGTTCAGCAAAATATCTAAAGCATGGAAGATGTTTTGCGGATACACATCCATGCTCAATTGAATCAGATCGGCCTGTGATGCTTGGATCAAATAGATGGCGACACCAGTGACCAGAACCACTTTAAGGATTGATTTGATCAACTCTACCCAGCTTTGCATTCCAACCATTCGCTTTAAGCCGCTAAGCGGATTCATTTTCGACAGCTTGGGCATGGCCGCTTGGGCAGAAAAACTGATTCCTCCCACACCTGCTGCTCCAATCATGGCGGCGGTAAACAATGTCGCTAACACCAAAAATAGTGGGAACAACAAATCACTCATCGCGCCCAAAGCGATATCAAACAGTTTTGCAGTATCGAAAATCTCTTCTCGTTGAAGATCAAATAAACGGCTCATGATGGAAAACAATGAACGTGCTAACGCCTCGCCAAACCACATCAATGAAATGGCGCCAACGATCAGCACAGATGCTGATGCAAGCTCTTTAGATCGAGCGACCTGCCCCTTTTCTCTGGCTTGTTGTAACCGTCGGGGCGTGGCTTCTTCGGTGCGTTCCTGACCGTCTGATTCTGCCAAATCTTAGCACTCCAAGCGAATAAGCCGACAAATCTGCGCCTCACCCACTGTCCAGAACATTTCATAATGACTGTATAGACCAGCCAGTATGTACCAACAAAGTAATAGACCCACCATCAAAGCAAAAGCAAAACCAAGCGAGAAGATATTCAGCTGTGGTGCGGCACGGGTCATTACACCAAACGACAAGTTAATGGTCAGTAGCGCAATAATGCCAGATAGAGACATACTCAGTGCCGTTTGGAACATAATACCAAGCCAGCCTGCCATTTCACGGAAATCAACCGCGTTGAGCGAGCCGGAGCCAATCGGCAAAGTTTTAAAACTGAACACCACCAATTGCAGCATTTTTAAGTGTCCATCGGTGGCAAGGAAAAACATTGTCGTTAAGAACATGAATAACTGGCCAAGCAATGGCGTGTTCTGACCATTTGCGGGATCAACCATAGAAGCAAAGCCCAAACTTGATTGCATACCCAATATTTGACCAAGTAGGACAAAGGTTTGAATCATAAATTGAGTAACCATACCCATCGCTATGCCGATGATTATTTGCTCGGCAATGGTCATGAAGCCACGAAACGAGAGTAGCTCAATGTCTTGAGGTACGGCGGGGATGGCTGGCATGACAGCGAAAGTGATGGCTAAACCGAGGTAAAGGCGGATTCTTGGCGAAACAAATCGGGCCCCGGTTACTGTCATCACCATCAACATGGATGAGATACGAACATAGGGCCAGAAGTAGTTTGCGATCCAATCTAAGACAACGCTAGTGGGGTACTCCATAGGCGCCTCTAATAAAGCACCTGAGGTAAGCGTTCAATCAAGCCATAGAAATATTCCATCAACATTTGCGTCATCCAATGCCCAAACAGCATCAGGGCCAAAAGCGTGACAATCAAACGCGGTAAGAAGCTCAATGTTTGTTCGTTGATGGATGTCGCAGCTTGAAAAATCGCGACTACAAGGCCGATAAGCAAGCTTGGGATGATAATAGCGCAGACCATGATAAGCACCATCCAAAGTGCTTCACGGAAAAGCTCGACAAACATTTCTGGTGTCATGTCTTATCCTCTATCTGCGCTTATCTAAAGGGCAAAGCTGCCCGCAAGTGTCGAGAGTATCAAGTTCCAACCATCGACCAATACGAACAACATCAACTTGAACGGCAACGAAACAATCATTGGTGACAACATCATCATACCCATTGCCATCAGTACCGAAGCGACTACAAGGTCAATAATCAAAAACGGCAAGAAGAGCATAAAGCCAATTTGGAATGCAGTTTTTAGCTCTGAGGTGATAAAAGCCGGAATCAACACCGCCATCGACACATCTTCTGGATTCTCGACTTGCTCTCCTGACATGGTTACGAACGTCTCCAAGTCTTTGATTCGGGTCTGCTTAAGCATAAATGCTTTCATTGGCGCTTGTGCAGCATCAAACGCTTCTCGCGCCGTGACTTGCTCGTTCAAATAAGGCTGAACAGCTTTGTCGTTGATTTCGTTCAGGACAGGAGACATAACAAAAAAGGTCAAAAACAGCGCAATACCAATAATAACCTGATTAGAAGGCGTTTGTTGCAAACCCATTGCCTGACGCAATATCGACATCACCACCACAATTCGAGTGAACGAGGTCATCAGAATCACCATGGCAGGCAAGAAGCCAAGCATGGTCATTAACGCTAAAATTTGTAGTGTAACCGAGTAGTCTTCACTGCCATCAGGGTTCGTGGTCATGGTGAATGCTGGAATACCACCGCCACTAGAAACGGACATAGCACGGCTAGCACCAGTATCACTTTGCATAGCCTGAACTGTAACACTACTTCCATCGGCTAAGTTATCTGGCAGCGCTGACTCCTCTGCTTCAGCAAAGGTAAATGAAGAAAACAGCACGCCGACAAAAAGTAACAACGTACTCAGGAGCAAACGAATTGGATTACCCTTTGTCATGTTTTTTGATCAGCTGGCTAAATTGAGTCGCAAAAGCATTGGTCGCCAACTCTTCCTCCTTCAGTGGCTTATCTAACTTGGCTAAAGTTTGGATCGATTGGCTAGTAATCCCAACCAAAAACTGTTCTTCACCCACTTGAACTACTGCGATTCTTTCTTTTGTACCCACTGGCAACTGACTCACTATACGCAAGCCCTTTTGTTGTCCCATCGCTGGCACTTGCATACGTTTCAGCAACCAAGCCAGCAAAAGAATCACGCCGATTACAAGCACAAGCGAGCCAAGTGTCGTCGCAAGATCCAGATTATTTGGTGCGGCAGCAAATGCATAAGGAGCACTTAGCATTAAGCTCAGTGCTCCAGTGATTTGCTTCAATCGCATTTTGATTGAACGACTCATCTTAACGCAGCTTCTTAATTCGTTCAGTTTGGCTGATCACATCCGTCAAACGGATACCAAACTTATCGTTGACGACCACGACTTCGCCGTGAGCAATCAAAGTACCGTTAACCAATACGTCGAGCGACTCACCGGCTAGACGATCCAACTCAACAACCGAACCTTGGTTAAGCTGCAACAGGTTCCGAATGCTAATTTGAGAACGACCGACTTCCATCGAAATCGTCACCGGGATATCCATAATAGTGTCGAGTTTACGACGCTCATCTTCGCTAATTGGGCTTGAAGTGTCTTTTAGCTCTTCCAGTGGCGCAGCCAATACTTCATCTACGTCTACAGAAGGGGCAGACGGGTCTTCGCCAAGAGCGGCTGCCCATTCGTCTGCTAGCTTTTGATCGTCACTTGGTTCCATTTTTCTATCCTGTGTTACGCCTAACTCATGCCATAGCATGTCTGTTTAATAAGGTATCTTAATGGTCTATATCGTCTTCACTCTCAAGCTCGGACATGATGTCTTTACCTAAGAAAGCTAAATCTGTTTTGACGACATGTGGGCGCTCAATTTCCTCAGAAATTTGCACCGCTAATTTGTCTTCCGATCGACCCATTTTTACGCGATAGGTCGGTAGGTCTTCCACAAACATCGTCGCATGTTCTGGCATTTCAATCGGGATGATATCGCCCGGTTGCAGCTCCATGAGATCACGCAAAGAAATGTCTTTTTCGAGCAAGTTCACGCGGAAGTTAACCGGACAATCCATGATCTCTTCACGTAGTGCTGAGCTCCAGCGAACGTCCGTTTCCATCTTGTCAGACTGAACACCTGCGTCCAATAGTTCACGGATAGGCTCAACCATGGAGTAAGGCATAACGACATGAAAATCGCCGCCACCGCCGTCAACTTCTATATGGAATGAACTCACGACAATCACTTCTGTCGGGCTGACAATGTTTGCCATGCTTGGGTTTACTTCAGAGTCGAGATATTCGAACTCTACCCCCATCACTGGCGACCACGCTTCTTTATAATCTTCAAATACAATTTTCAGTAACAACTGAATGATGCGGCGTTCCGTTGGGGTAAATTCGCGGCCTTCGATTTTGGCGTGAAATCGACCATCACCGCCAAAGAAGTTTTCTACCAGAATAAAGACTAAACGAGCCTCCATGGTGATCAACGCAGTGCCTTTTAACGGACGAAAACGCACCATGTTCAAACTGGTTGGCACGTACAATGTGTTCTGGTATTCACCAAACTTCATCATCTGCACGCCATTGATCGACACCTCTGCCGTTTTACGCAGCATATTAAACAGACTAATACGCATGTGCCGTGCAAAGCGCTCGTTGATAAGTTCGAGCGTCGGCATTCGACCACGTACGATTCTGTCTTGCGACGAGAAATCAAAATTGACGGCACCCTCAGTGTCGTTTTCTATCGGTTCATCGACGTCATCAACATCGTCAACCCCATGCAATAGCGCATCAATTTCGTCTTGGCTTAATAGATCGGTCACGTTTTACCTATTGAATAACAAAATCTGTAAACAGTACTTTTTCAATCACTGGCTTACCGACCGCAGCATTCAGCGCTGCTTTGATATCTTCGGAAGCACGATCGCGCAATTCCACTCGTCCTGTAGGAGAGCGCAATTGATCAACCGTCGCGGAAGCAAACGTTGATAGCATAGAGCTTTCAATCAGTGGCGAATGATACCGCGCCAACTCTTCATTTTCTGCACCGCGAACCATTAACTGCGCTTTAATTTGAACCAACCTATCGCGGCTATCCCCAGTAACGTTAAATACAAATGCCTGAGGAAGATTCACATACGCGATGGGCGCAGCATCCGATGCCTTCACTTGAGCCTGTTGAGACGATTCAGCCTGAGCAGGTTCATCAGAGCCCATTAGAAAAAATGCCGCTGCCCCGCCACCAAGTAGTAATACTACAACAGCGATGATGATGATAAGTAACTTGCTTTTTCCTTTCGGCGCATCGGCCCCTTGTAACTGTTCTTCTGCCATTCTTGTCTCTTATTGTTCTTTTGAGTTACCAAGACGTTTTAGTGAGTTGCTTGGTAACCGTATGCCATTGCCGTTAAACGGCCTTTTATGCGTAAAAACTAATTCCATCACGCTTTGAAGCGACATTCAAATCCAGATTGACATCAGATTCAAAACCCTCTTCGGACTGTCCAGAAAAACCGCCACTTTGCGCGCTTTGACCATGTTGTTCAGCAGTATACCTACCTTGTTGTTGCCCGCTGTTTTGTTGCTGGACGGAAGAATCAGCCAGCTGCATACCTTGTTGCGCTAGCATTTCTCTCAAACGAGGGAGCGTCTGTTCAATAATGTCACGAGCTTGCGGGTTGTTCACTGTAAAATGTACATTGGCAACGTCGTTATTCATGGTCATACGAATTTGCATACGACCTAACTCTGGTGGATCAAGACGAATATCGAGATTTTTCAGATTCTTCGACATCATCATTTGCACTTTTTCCGCAACTTGCTCGTTAGCTAGCTCTTTAGTTAGTTGCAACGGAAGCTGAGCTTGTTGTGCAGCATCAATACGCGCTTGTTGCTGCACATTAATTCCTTGCTGACCTGCCATAGCCTGAAGCTGTCCAGCGAAGCCATGTTGGAGGTCCGGCTTATCTTGTTTATCCGCAGTCGCCTTTAGCGCACCAGTCGCCAATGCTGCGTTCATCACTTTCTGGCTAATCTCTCCGTCTTTCACACCCTGAAGCGACGTCGGCACTTGCGCGGCTATCAACATATCGGGCGTTGGAGATAATGCGACTTTATCTCCACTATGAGCAGTTTGTGGCTGGGGTACTTGAGCCGCTGTATGCTGGATTTGCTGAGACACTGCCATAGGTCCAGCCTGGCGAGTTAAATTATGTTGTACTTGTTGCTCTGCGAGAATCTGTTTAATGTCATTAGGGAGCGCAATAAATTGGGCAAGGTCTTGATCAGGAATATCCGCCGTGATCCTTCCTTGTTTCAACCCTTCAATGATCTGAGCTTCTTGCTGAGTCAGTGGTTTTCCTTGCGCCAACTTAGTATCTATAACTTCAAGTTCATCCAAGGAGACTCGTGGAAGCGCGTCGATGTTGGAACCATCAACGTCTGTTAACAACGGCGACAGATCATTAGCTACTTCACCACTGACCGCGCTCTTAGCCGTCGGATGGCTGGCTTGTTTCGCTAGCTCTTGCCAAGCAGCAAACTCAGGCGAAAGTTTGTCGACATCGATAGGTTGACCATTCTTATCTAAAATTGGTTCTAAGTCTTGCCCTGGGATCATCTGTGCTTGTTCAAGCGAATGAACTAATGGCGTTTCATTCAAAGCCAACTCATCAAGGTTTGCCGAAACGGTTGCTTGCTCGTGGAACGAACGTACTAAATTCGCTCTCTGAGGCAAAACTTTGCCACTATCGATGGATGCATTACTCGCATTCAGGGTTTGATTCGCTTGTTCAATTCGACCAAGAAGCTGTTGTCCTTCGCCCATCGTGCTTTTTACGTCCATTGTATTTGATGGGTTACTCGTATCAATTGATGTTGATTTCACTTTTTCAATAGCTTCAACATCATGCTCCAAAGGTGTGCTGTTACTCGCCTTTTGTAAACTTACTTCTTCACTTAAGGTTGCATTCGGTTTGTTTGCTGATATTTCATCAAAATCATGGGTCCCGTCACTGACGGATTCTTGGCTTTCTTGCGCCAACAATTCGTCCGAGACGTTAGCAGAAGAAGTACTGCCTACATCCGCTCTTTCTTTTTCTTCAACCACTGTCGATTCTGTTGCTACTTTTTCGGGCTTTTGTTTACCAGCAAATGCATCGGTTAACGTTTCTAAAAATCCCTTGCTCTCAGTGCTCTCTGCGGACGCTTTAGCGGACACATCAGAAACTGGCGTCTTGGTAGTCGCAGATACATGGGACAAATTCACACTCATTTAGAAACTCTCGTTCTCGTGGCTCTGAGCGTATCGCTGACAGACAGCAATACTGGCGGCAAACAAAGGTCAAAAAGACCCGACACTGACAGCTAAAATGCAAAAATCACACCACAATATTGAGCCAATTCTCGGTAAGCTAATAGATGGCATGTTTATGTAACAAACATCAACAGTACTATCCGAGAACCTGGTTCCTAACATGATGTACAGCTACTTGATTGACTTTGAAAAACGATAAGCGTAAACAGACATTTGACTTAACAATTAAGGAATCACTTTGAAGATCACAGAATTACGCCAATATAGAATCAGAGCAGGCAAAACAGAACAGTGGCTAAGTTGGATGAAGGAAGAACTGTTGCCCTATCAACGCTCACAAGGCATGCGTGTACTGAATACTTACGTCCACACTGGTGATGATGGACATGACTATTTTGTTTGGCTTAGAGAGTTCGACAATGAACAAGCACGCCAGGCTCTCTACGAAAAAACATACAACGAGTGGTGGGTTCGCGAGATTCGACCGAAGGTATTTGAGCTAATTGAACAAGACTCAATCAAAGTTACCTTACTTGAATCGGTAGAGATGTAGTCAACTGCAACACCGTAATGCAATATCGAACCGATAACGTTTAGAAACGATGTGGTTTTCGACTGTAAAGTAAGGTGGAAAACTCGTCCATTTGCTTTTGTTCGCGCTTAGCTTCAGCAAGTTGTTTCTCTTTTTCGCGTTTGTCTATCATCCACTCATAGGATTTGCGTTCTTTACGCACGGTTAACCAATATTCTTTACAGTTTTCAACCTGCTCTTTGAAATGACTTTCTGCTTGCTTTTGCTTAGATAAAGTTTCATCTAGCTGGGTAAGGAATCGATTTAAGTGTCCATATTGACTTGCCGTTAGGCCCGCCTGACCACGGTCGACGAGCTGCTGGCAATAATCAAGCCGATACTTTTCAATTTGTTCAACCTGACGGTAATAATCTTCGAGTTCAGAACGCGCTTTGTTCAGTGCAAGCACAGCTTGGTCTTCACGATCCTTAGTTTGCTCAAGTAGAAACTCCATCGCATTATTCATGCGCTATCACCCACCCAAAATGTTTCTAAGCATATTGACGCACATATCATATGGCACTGATTCTTTCATGCTCTGCTGCAAGTATTCGTCTAACTTCGGTTTCAAAGTAAATGCGCCATCAATAGCAGGATCGGTACCCGGTTTGTACGCTCCAATCGAGACCAAATCTTGATTCTTGCGACAAATAGACAAGACCTGTCGCACCGCTTTTGACATCAGAACGTGCTCTTCGGTCGTGATTTGCGGCATAACACGGCTCACCGACTTCTCGACATCAATCGCCGGATAATGGCCTGCATCCGCCATTTCACGAGAAAGTACAATATGGCCATCAAGAATGGCTCGCGATGCGTCCGCTATCGGATCTTGCAAATCATCCCCTTCGGTCAACACGGTAAAGAACGCCGTAATCGAGCCTTGTTCGGCACTTCCATTACCCGCTCGCTCAACCAGCGCTGGCAGCTTGGCAAATACAGAAGGCGGGTAGCCTTTCGTCGCTGGCGGCTCACCAACAGAAAGTGCGATTTCACGCTGTGCTTGTGCAAAACGAGTCAACGAGTCCATCAATAGCAGAACATCTAACCCTTGGTCCCGGAAGTATTCAGCAATCGTTAATGCCGTTTGGCACCCCTTTAAGCGCATTAGAGGTGAAGCATCGGCAGGCGCCGCGACCACCACTGAGCGGCGACGACCGTCCTCACCCAAGATCTCTTCGATGAACTCTTTAACTTCACGTCCACGCTCACCTATCAGGCCGACGACCACAACCTGTGCGGTGGTGCCTCGCGTCATCATGCCAAGCGTGACCGATTTACCCACACCAGAACCTGCAAACAGACCGATACGCTGACCTTTACCAACCGTCAACAAACCATTGATGGCTTTTAGGCCAACATCGAGCGGTTCAGAAATTGGTTTTCGAGCCAACGGGTTGACCGGCTCGGCATTAAAAGAGGCACGGTGATCGGTATACAAAGGGCCAAGTCCATCAAGTGGATTCCCAACCCCGTCTATCACGCGCCCAAGTAACTCCATGCCGACAGGCAAACCAGCGTCACTGGTTAAAGGGGTGACTCTCGCGCCAGGTAAAATGCCCGTAATTTGTTCGCTTGGCATTAAAAATAGGTTGTCACCTGAAAAGCCGACAACCTCGGCTTCCATCTGACCTGACATGGTTTCCACTAAGCATAAACTGCCAATTGGTGCGCGACAGCCGGTCGCTTCCAACGTTAACCCAACCACACGCACCAGTTTGCCAGAGGCGACAGGGCGCGTCGTAAGGCCTTCAACTTTGTAGCTTTTTAAGCGGTCAGCGAGTGCTTGCATGGATTACTCACCCTCTTGATGACGGTTTGCGCCACAAAAGCTGTGCAATACGCTTTTGACGCGTTCTTCCATGCGATAATTAATGCTTGATTCACCGGCTTCAATCTGGACGTCACCTCGATTGAGCGATGGTTCAGCAACTAACGTCCAGTTGCGACAATCAAGGTCTTCTTCACCATAAGCTGAACGAATAATCGCGACATCTTCTGGATTCAGGTGCAAGGTAATAGGGTGGCCTGATATTGGTAGCGCCTCGACCGACTGCTTCACTGTATCTAAAATAATTTGAGGGTTGGTTTGTACTTCAACGTGCACCACTTCTTTGACTAAGCAGAGCACCATATCCACCAGCTGCTTTTCAACCTGAGCATTCATCAACTCCAAAGGTTGAGCAAACTGATTGGCCAAGTTCATAAAAGTTTCAACTTGCTGCTGAATGTATTCTTGCCCTGCAGTTACCCCTTCAGCTTTTCCGAGCTCGAGACCTTCAGCATGGCCGGCTTGCAACCCTTCTTCTTTACCTTTGTCGTAACCTTGCTTAAAGCCAGCTTCCTGACCTTGATGTAAGCCTTCTTGATAAGCACCTTGCTTAATCAGTTCAATTTGCTCTTCGGTTAGCGCAAGTGGCTGCTCTTCTTCAGGCTCATCAAAATTCGGCACCCATCCCGGGTCATAGTTGAACGCGGTTTGTTTTGCTTGTTTGGCTTTAGGCTCGCCATAATCAGGCAGCCCCCAACGTTGAGGTTCGATCATCGAATCATCTTCATCAGGACGGATAAATCCACGTTTTCTATCGCCAGCCATGGGTTACCTATTGTGTGTTCGATTAAGAAGTGAGGGTGCTCCGCAATAGGATAATTGCGAAGCAATAGAAATTATAAGAATTCGTCAGCACCGCCAGACAACATGAGCTCACCAGCATCCGCCATTCGACGGGCAATTGCTAAGATTTCTTTCTGAGCGGCTTCTACATCTGCCACTCGTACTGGCGGCATCGCTTCTATATCATCACGCATCATATCAGCAGCACGTTTAGACATGTTCTTGAAGACTTTCTCACGTAACGAGTCATCTGCACCTTTGAGTGCTTTTTGCAACACGTCTTGTGGTACGTCACGCAGCAACTTCTGAATACCTTGGTCGTCCACTTCGACTAAGTTTTCGAAGACAAACATTAGGTCTTGGATTTGCGTCGCCATGTCTTCGTCCTGATCGCGAATTTGTTCCATTAACAAACCTTCGACGTTGTTGTCTAGGTAGTTCATGATCTCCGCTGCTGCTTTCAGGCCGCCAATTTTGGCTGCTTGTGCACCCGCTTGACCCGCGAACTGTTTCTCCATGATTTCGTTCAGCTCTGCCAATGCTGATGGCTGAACTTCTTCAAGGTTGGCAATACGCATCATCAGATCCAAACGCACGCGCTCAGGGAACTGAGACAAAATCTCTGCAGATTGGTCTGCTTCTAAATAAGACAGTACGATAGTTTGAATCTGTGGGTGTTCATTGACGATAATGCTCGCCACTTGGCGTGGGTCCATCCATTTCAAAGAATCCAAGCCTTTTGAGCCCGTACCAAGTAGGATCTGGTCAACTAAGTTGTTGGCTTTGTCTTCACCAAGAGCGGCAACCAGTGCATTACGCATAAAGTCTTCGCTGCCCATACCAATGTTGGTGTATTTCTGGATATCCTCCAAAAACGCACGATGAACAGCAGATACCTTGTCTTGGCTGAGATCCTTCGCGCGAGCCATCGCACTACCAACACGCTGAACCTGTTTTGGTTCTAGGTGACGGATAATGCCAGCTGCATCTTGTTCATTAAGGCTCAGTAGCAAAATTGCCGCTTTTTCTTCGCCAGTAATGGTTGAAACATCCAGCTCTACTGGCATTCCCGCGGCGTTGTCATCTTGAGGTACGATATCGTTAGCCATTGTCATTCATCCAGTTTTTCACTACTTGAGCAGCCAGTTCAGGTTCATTCGCAACCAGAGCGCGAACCGCTTTCAATACATCTTCATCTTTATGAAGGTTTGGCAAATCAATACTTGAGCCAAACTCGAACAGTTCGCTGCTTTCGATGTCACTGCCAATCAAGCTAGTTTCACCATCCGCACCAATCGGCAAGCCGTCTGGTCCGTACATTTCGTCTTCATCATCGCTGGTAGGGTTAAGCAATTTCTTCATTGCTGGGCGAACCAGAACCAACACAACCACAATAATCACTAATGCACTTGCGAACCAACGAACCCAATCACTGAAGTTAGGGTGCTCCCAAATTGGTGGTTCTTCTAGCTGCTCAGCCTCTGGCTCAGCAAACTTTACACTCAATACATTCAGTAAATCGCCACGACCTTGATCAAAGCCAACGGTACCAATTAATACTTGGCGAATGGCATTGATTTCAGATTCGGACATTGGGGTATAAGTCACTTCACCCGTATCAGGGTTAACTTGACGACGGTCTTTAATCGCAACAGAAACGGTCTGACGAGCCACCGTCCCGGTCTGCTTTCGCTCGTGGCTGATGGTGGTATCTAGCTCAAAGTTACGCGTGGACTCTTTACGAACTGACCCCTGCCCCATGACAGAACCATCTTTCATTTGAGCCACATCTTGCGGAATTGAGGCATCCGCTGGAGGCTGATTACTCAACGCACCCGGAATACCCGCTACCATGTTACCGTTATTGTAATCTTCGAGTGCGTACTCACTGCGGGTCGCAGGGGTGTTCGGATCAAAGCGTTTGCGAGTTTGTTCAACCGCACTGAAATCCATTTGGATATCAACCTGCGCCGTATAGTTGCCATAACCTAAAATCGGTAATAGTACGGAATCAATTTTTTCGCGCAGCGCTTGCTCTTGGCTGCGTTCTAATTCTTGTTCTTTGCGTCGCGCCGCAGAAGCGGGATCTTGGGAGCCTGAGCTGAGTAAGCGGCCATGCTGATCTGTGACGGTAATTCGAGAAGTTTTCATTCCCGGCACGGCACTCGCTACCATGTCGACAATAGAATCCACTTCTTGCTGCTTAAGGTTCGTGCCTGTCGACAATGTCAAAAATACCGACGCAGACGCTTCTTGGTTATGACGCACAAACACGCTGTGCTTTGGCAGTGCCAATAACACTCGTGCTTTGCGAACTTGCTTCATTTCTTCAATTGCTTGAGCCAATTGGCGCTCTCGACTGAGTTTGAGACGCTCTTGCTCGAGACGTTGTGAAACACCAAAACCCATGTCTTGCAGCAAAATATCATCGCCTGCTTCTGTAGCTTGGTTAACGCCGGAACGAACCATGCCAAGTTTGATCGAGTTGTACTCACTCGATTCAACAGAAACAGTATTGCCATCAAGCTTATAATTGATTTTCTGCTGGTCCAGATAATCCAGAACGGGGATCAATTCTTCGGTCTCATACGCACCAAGTGGGCGCATCTCCGGTTCTTTGACCCAAAAGAACAGCATCACGATCAATGCAACACAGATGGATATCGACAGCACAAGCACAACCTGACGAAGTAAATCGAGGTCGCCCACTGCCATATCGAATTTTGACGCACTGCGCTCTTCTAGATCTGGATTTTGACTCTCCACATCCACATCGGAACTTGCTACCAGTGCACCATCTGAGCCGCCTTCAGTGACGGTTAAATCTGTAGACTTGTCTGCCACACTTATTACCTAAATTACACTGGCATGTTCATGAGATCTTTATATGCCTCAACGAGTTTATTGCGAATTTGAACCGTCGCATCAAAAGCGACACTAGACTTGTTACGAGCGATCATAACGTCAGAAAGGGATACATCGGCATCACCACGATCAAAACGGGTTTGTAAATCACCAGATGCTTTTTGAAGTGTGTTCACGTTATTGATGGCTTTAGTTAGGAGATCGTTAAAATCCGCTCCAACTTTCGCCCCACTTGCAGTAGGAGCCGTATTGGTTGCTTCTACCATCATGGCGCGCATTTCTGCCTGAATACCATCAATTTTCATTAGCACCTCTAAGCCAAAAGATTGACTATTAACAAAACTGATTATTGACACAGCAATTAACGTGCCATAAGACATTAGCAATCAATTTACTTACACTTTTCGTCTTATGGCCGTTGTCTGTGTTAATTCGGGATATCTATACCAGCATCACGCATTTTGGCAAGCTTATAGCGCAAGGTTCGAGGGCTTATACCCAGTTTCTCCGCCATTTCTTTGCGTCGACCATTACACTCAACCAAAGTCTCTAAAATAATGGCGTATTCTTGATCGCGCAGCTCGCTGCCTAAGCCTTCTCCACCAGTTACTGGGCGGCTGACACTCTCAGCTTGAGCAACTGGCTTAACATTGGGCACGACCATATCTGCATTTTGCACCACGTGTTGTAAGCTATTGGCATCTTGCCAATCTACGCCCTCAAGCAAAATGTGCTCAGCATCGATGTCGCCATTTTCACTTAATATCAGCGCTCGTTGAACCACGTTATCCAACTCACGAACATTACCCGGCCAAGGGTATTGCAATAGTTTTTCTAACGCAACGGTCGAGAATTGAGGCACTGGCATGCCCATTTTGCTGCAATGACGCTCAGCAAGATGCTTGGCAAGCGGTGCAATATCGCCTTTACGTTCTTTAAGTGCAGGCCACGCAATTGGGAATACATTCAGGCGGTAATATAAGTCCTCTCTGAAGTTTCCTTCTGACACGTATTGCTTAAGATCACGGTTACTAGTCGCTAACACACGAACATCTAACTTGATGCTTTTGCGACTGCCTAGGCGCTCTACTTCTCGCTCTTGCAAAACACGCAACAACTTCGCTTGCAGGTTCAAGTCCATTTCGCTGATTTCATCAAGCAAGATTGTGCCACCTTGCGCTTGTTCAAACTTTCCTGGGCATGCCTGAACAGCACCAGTAAATGCGCCCTTTTCATAGCCAAACAGTGTTGCTTCGAGCATATTGTCAGGAATCGCGGCACAGTTAATTGCGACAAAAGGACCATTTTTACGATTTGACGCGTTGTGAATATAACGCGACATCACTTCTTTACCTGAGCCACTCGGACCTAGCACCATAACATTCGCATCTGTACGCGCCACTTTATCGGCCAACGCGAGTAAGCTCAGACTTTTCTCATCAGCAACGATAGCGTCACCGTTGTCATCACTTTTTATCGGTGCATAACGACTGACCATATTTAGCAACACTTCTGGTGCAAATGGTTTCGCCATGTAGTCAATCGCGCCGTCTTTCATTGCCGACACGGCATCTTCAATATTGGCGTACGCCGTCATTAGCAATACTGGTAAGTTAGGCCAATTCTGCTTGATGCTTTTGAGCAGAGCTAAGCCACCCATACCCGCCATTTGCACATCAGAAACGACGATATCAACCGTATTCGATTTCAGCTTTAACAGTGCATCTTCAGCACAGTCCGCTTCCAACCACTCATACCCAGCCAGAGCCAGAGTATCGACTAGGGCTTCACGAAGACCTTCATCGTCTTCTACGATCAGCACTTTGCTTTGCGCCATTATGATTCTCCAGAAATTGTTATTACCAAAAGCCGCTTATTGCGCTTCTGTTTGCACTCGCTCTAGCGGAATGCACATGGTGAAGCAGGCTCCATCACCCTGCTCTGAAATAAGTTCCAATCGACCGTCATGGGCACGGCAAACCATTTGAACAACTGCCAACCCTAATCCAGTTCCTTGAGAACGTGTGGTAAAAAATGGCTCCATGATTTTGGCTTGCAGTTCTTCGGGCACTCCCGGTCCGCTGTCTTGCACAGAAATGCGTAACTCACCATTTACCGGGCGGAAAAAAATATCGACTTGCGATTCTTTACCAGACATTTGAATCGCATTCATGACCAGATTACTCAATGCGGATGCAATGGCGTTCGCATTGCCTAGTAGTTCAGTTTGTTCTTCTTCCACTTCTAGGCAGTAATCAATACTGTTGTTTTTTAGCGCGGTTTCGACCATCGGCTGATATTCCGCTACCAACTGGGCAATCGTAAATGGCTTAATGACTTTATTATCACCACCTTTAGCAAAAAGCAGCATATCATTAACCTGCTTTTCCAAATCGTGCAGTCGATCCATTAATTTGGTTTGGAAGCGATCTTTTGTCGCTGGAGGAAGATTTGGCGCTCCCAAATTGGATGCATATAACATAGCGCTCGACAGCGGCGTTCTTACTTGGTGAGCAAGCGACGCAACCATACGTCCTAACGACGATAAGCGCTGTAAATCACTGACACGAGCTTGAAGTAAACGGGTTTCGGTTAAATCGGTAATCAGGATCAATTGACCTGTTGTGGACGCCGAGATGGCGAGTCGAACTTTACGGCCATTACGTAATGAAACTTCGTGGCCATCATCTTCACGTGGGTCAAACACCGCCTGGATAACGTTGAACCATTTTTCGTTAACCAGTGGAATCTCAAGAATTCGGTGCGCTTCTGGATTTGCTTCACGGACTACTCCGTACGTATCGAGCAAAATCACTCCAGCAGGCATCACATCGAGCACCTGTTTGTAGCGCTCAACCTGATTCTCTACGGAATCTAAATGGGATTGATTGGTGTTGTTATCCATTACTGCCTGTCGAAATATCGCCGCTAAAACTAAAATAGCTTGGTAAGCAATTAGCGTACCAAGCTATTCTTTATATTTATCAGGATGTTAAGCTATCGACAATAAGTTGACACTCAGAGATAACGGTTTTGGATGCCAGAAAAACGATGTTAACTAGCACAAGTGATAATTCAGATATCGTCTTAAAACTTCACTTTACCTAGCGCTGTAAGTTGTACTTACGCATTTTTTCCACCAGCGTAGTACGTCGCATACCCAGCATGTCGGCCGCTCTTGCTACAACGCCACCCTGCGCTTCTAATGCTTGGCTGATCATATTAACTTCTAAATCAGCCAGCAGCTCTTTCAAATTAACCCCTTCCGGTGGCAGCGCTTGCGGGGCGTTCATGCTGTGATCAAGGTCGTCTTGATCTTCAAAGCTAAAATCTTCAGAGAAGATGTCTTGGAACACATCACGCTCTTGTTCTTCAACCGAAATAAACGGATTACTTTCTGGTTGGAACTCCGGGATATCACTGTAGCGATATTTGGTTGGTAAGTGGTTTACATCGACTAAGCTATTTGGGTACAGAATGATCATTCGCTCAACAAGGTTCGCTAACTCACGCACGTTACCCGGCCAGTTGTGCTCCATCAATGAATTGATCGCACGAGGGGTAAAACAGATAGGTTGTCCGCCTTCCGCCTCTAAACGTGTCATCAGTTCTTGCAGCAGCAATGGTATATCTTGTTTGCGCTCTTTCAGCGCTGGCATCTCAATCGGAAACACGTTCAGACGATAGAACAAGTCTTCTCGGAACGTGCCTTCTTCAATCATATTTTCTAGATTACGGTGTGTCGCCGCCACAACTCGAACATTTACCTTGATGGTACTATTGCCACCTACACGTTCAAAGCAGCGTTCTTGCAATACACGAAGCAACTTTACTTGCATCGACATTGGCATATCGCCAATCTCATCAAGAAAGATAGTGCCACCGTCTGCGAGCTCAAATCGACCTTTACGGGCAGTTAACGCACCAGTAAACGCGCCTTTTTCGTGACCAAATAATTCGCTTTCTAGGAGCTCAGGCGGTATTGCACCACAGTTAATAGGTACAAATGCGCCATCGCGGTATGAAGAGTGATAGTGGATGTTACGCGCAACAACTTCTTTACCCGTACCGGACTCACCTAAGATCAACACGTTTGCTTCCGTGTTTGATACTTGCTCAATCAGGTGTCGAACTTCTTGAATACCTCTACTTTGACCAACTAAGCTGCGAAAAAGCGTGTTTTTGCGTGCACTAGCAACAACATTCACTCCTTTTCGCCCCAGAAAATCTTTGCAGTGGCGTAACGCTTCACTAAGCTGTGGGTAATTAAGCGGCAGCTCTAGTTCACCAACAAAATTTGGAAGATCATCAACAGGCAAAGGAAAACGGCCCATGACTAGAAGAGGGATGTGGTAAGCGCTGTTTAAATGAGAGATAACCGTACTCGCCGCTTGACCTGCTGGAATATTACCAACAATACAGCACGACCATACGCTAGACCAATCAACATCGCTGAGCTGATCAGAACTGACCGCTTCGCAATTTTCTCCAACAAATTCCAATATATTGCTTAAATTTAAACGACTTGATGCGTCATCATCAATTACAAGCAGCTTTGCCAAACCATGCATAAGTAAGAATGATTGCCTTTATTTTAGGTGCGTTGCGGCCAAACCTTGATTTGCGCAATTGGGTGCTAAAGAAGGCAGAACCACCACACTCAATTTACGATAGACAAAATAGGAAAATCAGCAACAAAAAAGCCATTAGGGCTACTAATGGCTTCTATTTTATTTGAATATAAAAATAAGGCAACCAAGCAATGGAGAGGTGTGAGCTTGATAGAAACTTTGCTACACAACTCGTTGCGCAATTGACAAATATATTCGTCTAGTATCTTAACGCATTGTTTTGACTATTAAATACCAACTTCAGCAGCGGTAAGATTATGAAACTCTGTTGGGATTTGGTCCCAAGCGGACTTGATCTCACGGATAATGTCGATAACGTCGTCGATCAGCTGAGGCTCATTTTGATGGTTAGCAGCAGAAATTTGCGTGATCATAAACTCATACAGTGAATCTAAGTTTGAAGCAATATCACCACCGTCATCCATAGATAGACAGCTGCGTAGCGCGATAATGATGTCTAACGCTTTACCTAAGCGCTCACCTTTTGCTGGAATATTGCCTGCTTGCATGGCTGCTTTACCTTGAATAAGGCGCTCAATCGCACCAGCCATAAGCATTTGAATGACTTTGTGCGGAGAAGCCGCGCTAAGCTGGCTGTCGACTGATACCTTTTTGTATGCTTGCAAAGAACCGCGCATAGTAATCCTCTTTTAAATAAATTTTTTGTACTGCTGAAGTGAACGCTGGCCATAACGAAACTTATGGAGCTCTTTTCCGACCTTTGACGTTTCCGATTGCATCAGCTCGACAATTCTTTTGGTACGAGTTAGCAATGCTTGCCACTCTGCATCCTGCTTAACCAAAGGATTTTGATGAATAATTGGTAACAGGTTTTGCAATAACCGTTCCCTGATATCGACCAAGCGAAGAATTTCTTCAGCATTAAAATCAATTTTTTCTAATTCTTGCGTAATTAGTTGATCTATATCACTAATTTCCATGAGTTCTTTTTGCATTTATTAACCCAACGCACTCATCAAAGCGCCTAACTGGCCTTGCATTTTACCGGTCGCATCTTGCATCGCGGTAAACTTCGCATGAGTACGCTTCTCTAGGCTTTCCATGCGGCGATCTAATGCCGCTTGATCGTCACTCAAACGGTAGTTTTGTTCTGTGAGACTTTTTTCTCGAGTACGAATACTGCCTGTAATTCCTGTGATACCGTGAATCGCATCTTCTACTCGTTTAGCAAAACCTGTGTTGCCACCGAAGAACTTTTCTAACTCGTTGAAGTTATTGTTCAACTGGCGGTCTAGCATGTCATAGTTGATTTCTAGGGTGCCTTGACGTGTGGTCGTAATGCCAAATTCTGTTAAGGACTTTAGGTTTTCAGGTGCTTTATCGATTCGAGTAGAAAAGACCGATTTTAATCGTGAATCTGCACTGCGTACGGTGCTGTCACCTGACAACGGCCCTTTTTGGCCAGTTACCGGATCCACACTCGCCAACGCTTGGGAGGTTTGATAAAACGAGTTATACGCTGCCACAAAGTTTTCGATATCGTTGCGTACACTTTGACGGTCGTACTCGACACCAATTTCAGCAGGCGGTTTATTCGGTTCTGATTTGCCTTTTAGTGTTAAATCAACACCTTCGATCGCATCTTCAATCACATTGTTGTGGCTAGATAGCTTTGCCACGCCATCAAGCAGAACTTCTGAATCTTGCCCTGCTTGTACTTCTGTCATCCCAAGGTATTGTTCAAAAGCAGATTGTGCCTTTGCGATTTTCGCTTCTGCTTCATCAATTTTTTCCAGACGCTCACGTTCTTGAGGATCAAGTTTAGCGCGATGAATTTGCTTAGCTTGCGCTTCGGAAAGTTCACCACGTGCCACTTTTTCGTCTAACGCTTGCTTTTCACTCGCAATTTTTTGCTCGATTTCCGCTTTTTCTTGCTCAAGAAGCTGCTTAGCCTCTTTCGTCGTAACGTAAGAATCGGTTAGGGTGCCCGATGCGGCATTATTCCAGCCTGGTACATCTGGTGCCTTCTCTATTGCCTTTTCGTCGAGTTCAAGCTCTGGTTCTTCATAAGAGTCCAACAAAGTACCTGACGCAGTTTCTGTCCACCCTGGAATTCTGTCTTCAGGGCGTAAGCTCGCGCGTCGGTTGGCTTCATCAATGGCTTCTTGACCAGCTTTGGCTGCTTCTGCACCCGCCGCAGAGATTGGCGCTTGCGATGCATCATCTTGTACATCGTCTGCCGCTTTTTGCTCTTCTGGAGGTAGAGGATTGCCGTTTGCATCCAGCTCTTCTGCTGGTTGTTCCGGAAATTTAAGAGGACCTAAGACATCTTCCGCCGCTGAACGAGCTTCTTCAAGCGCGTTGACGCGGTCTTCAAGTGTTTGGTATTCGAAATATTTAAGAGGGTTGCCTTTTTCTGCCTCCACACTGACTCTGATTTGATGATCCTTACCAGAGAGGTTAGAAGCAAGGATAAGGCGTGGACCTTCGACGTCGTTAATAAGAGATGCACGAACGCCAGGGTTATCTTTAGCGCCATTGATGCCACGTACGACATCGATGAGCTTAGATCGGGAACGAACATCGATATTAAAACGCTCATCACCAAGCGAAATCTGCAGCTTACCAGGGCCAAATTTTGCGTCTTCTGGCAATACGTCAGAAGCGACTTTATGGCTCTGAGCAAGCTGCAACACATCGATAGCATATTTGCCAGCGATAGCATCTGTGGTTGCCGTGGCAGATACGATATTGTCATTGGTCGTTTCGACAGTGCGAACGGCAAATGCTTTCTCCTGACGAAAGTTCGCCATGAGATTTTTCATCGTATCCAATGATTCTCTGAGTCGCCCGTAAGCACTGATACTGGCATTAATTGTCGTGCGTTCGTTGTCGATGCGTTGCTGCTTTGGTACGCGTTCGGCATCCACAATTTTGCTGACCATGGAATTAATATCCATGCCGCCAGACATCCCCAAAGGGCCTAAACTCATCAAATCACCTCTAAAAACGACTTACACTTTTTCAGTCAACAACCCGCTGTTGGCTGTGTGCTCAGCTAGGCGACGCAATACCACTAGCATTTCTTCATCAGGAATTTGACGAATCACGTCACCGGTATTGGCTTCATAAATCGTCACCACATCTCGTCCGGATTCTTCATCCACTCGAAATGCGACTCCTTTGTTTATGGACGTGACAAATTCATTCATTTGCGCGACCAATTTTTCACGTTCTTCTTTGTTCAGTTCTTGACGGCTTTCAGCCATCTCGAGCGCAGCTTGAACAGAGAAGTCGTATTCGGTGTTTTTCGCTTTTTGCGGCGAAATCTCACCATTTGAATTTGCTGGGCTAGACGTGCCTATATCATTGCCATTTTTATTTGCAAACTTTGTGCCATTTGGCGTGCCGTAAGGCTGGATGTTCGATGCGTAGGAGGATATATCCATTACAATCTCCCTTCCACCTTATGGGCTAACGATAGAATCTATCGCTTTGGCGCCCCAGCACTAAGGTGTTGACCTCAGGCTGGGTTTACCACTTAGCCCAACAAGCTTAGCGCTGCAGATGGAGACTGCTTCGCTTGAGCCAGGATTGAAGTACTTGCTTGCTGAAGAATTTGCGACTTAGTCATCGCAGTGGTTTCCTTCGCGTAATCAGTATCTTTAATACGGCTTTTAGACGCGTTAACGTTCTCGTTAATGTTGTCTAGGTTGCTGATTGCGTGGTTGAAGCGGTTTTGGAAAGCACCGAGTGAAGCTCGTTGGCTGTCTACGGACTTAAGAGCACCGTCGATAACCGCTACTGCTTCTTGAGAGCCAGCTACTGTGGTTACGTCGATGTCTTTCACTGTTACGTCTTTCGGGCCACCAAAGCCGATCTCGTCTGCTAGGTTGCCAGAAAACTCAACATCACCTTCAACTTTTTGAGAAGAAGCAAATACTTGTAGTTTGCCATCTTCGCCAACAGAGGCTTTTACATCATCGTTTTGACCGTTGATGTATGTCGCTAGCTGCTCAATATCATCGCCTTGCTTAGCGCTGATTGATAGCTCTTTCTCTTCACCCTGCTTGTTGGTGTAGCTCATTTTGAACTCTGTTTTCTCACCAACAGTCCAAGATGCGTCTTTACCCTCTTCTGCTGCGTAGCTCTTACCACCCATTGCTGAAGTGTCTGAGCGTAGGTTACCCATAGAAAGCATCACTGCTTCACCTGAGTCCGCACCGATTTGGAAAGATTGAGTACCGTAAGTACCGTTTAGAAGCTTGTTACCACCGAAAGAGGTAGTTTCAGCAATACGGTTTAGCTCGTCGTTTAGCGCTGTTACTTCTTCTTGGATCGCTACACGTTCTGCTTTTGAGTTAGAGCCGTTCGCCGATTGAAGCGAAAGATCACGCATACGTTGTAGGATGTTGGTAGATTCATTCATTGCACCTTCAGCAACCTGTGCAATAGAAATACCGTCGTTTGCGTTTTTCACTGCCATGTCTAGGCCACGGCTTTGTGCATTCAAACGGTTTGAAATCTGTAGACCTGCAGCATCGTCTTTCGCGCTATTGATTTTATAACCCGAAGACAAACGCTCCATTGATTTTTGTTGACCGTCAGCTGCCTGGTTTAGGTAACGCTGTGCAGTCATCGCAGAAACGTTAGTATTAACGTTAATCGCCATAATTGATCTCCTTAAGGCTTTAGTGAATGTACCGTCGTGTCTCTCACCTCACTTAGGTACATCTCATTTCTCTCAGTCCCTTTAACGGCGACCGATGAATATCCTTTAGAAGAAATTTTCAATTTTTTGCGATTATTTTCTTTGGCTTACTGAAATGTGATGAAGCTCTAATGTCGTGATTCGCAGAAATCCTGGGGGCCCAAAAGACAGAAAAAAACCCAGCCGAAGCTGGGTTTACTCGCTCATCTCTCACCACGAGCCAATGAGGTTCTCGTCTTAGGTTTGAAATTAACCTAGCAGACTTAGCGCTGAGTTTGGCGCTTGTTTCGCTTGCGCAAGGATTGAGCTTGACGCTTGCGATAAAATTTGTGACTTGGTCATTGCCGTCGTTTCTTTCGCGAAATCTGTATCTTTGATACGGCTCTTCGACGCATTCACGTTCTCGTTAAT
>NZ_JAWOTL010000025.1:0-50287 GCF_033338835.1 Vibrio sp. Vb0888 | reverse complement strand
TGGTGATTTCTCCAATTGATTTTCCGGTGTAGCGGTTTCCGACGTCTCGGAAAACCAAGTAGTTCTCTCAAAGTTACCTCTATTAACGACACCAAATTCAGAAGCTTTAGAAAAAAGTTTAAAAAAATAACATTGCGAGATTTAGCTAATAAAATTGAAGAAAAGTAAGAAAAAGTGCTCAAGTTTCCACAAATCGAGCCGAGAGGGCCAGATTGTATAGAAAACCAGCAAAAGGAAACAATTGAAGATAAGTTCGCAGACGATAGACGTAAGAATTAGAAAAGAAAAAGCCCCTTTTCCTTTGAGAGAACTGGGGCTAGGTTGGTCGCCAGAGCCTATGTGAAGATCAAGAGAAATGAACACATTTCCGGCATACCGAGTGCAACTTTACATTGAAAATGATTGGCAGGTGAGAGATGAGAGAGCCGCTCATTCTATTGTAAAGTTGCTTGCCAAAAGCCTGCATTCCCATCCACGTCTGAATGTATTGAGTACAGGCTAAGTAAACTACTGCAATAGTGACATTGCAGAGTTTGGCAACTGTTTCGCTTGAGCAAGAATCGATGTACCTGCTTGTTGCAAAATTTGTGCTTTGGTCATTTGCGTGGTTTCTTTCGCAAAATCTGTATCTTTAATTCGGCTGTTCGATGCGTCAACGTTTTCTTGGATATTCGCCAAGTTGTTGATGCTGTGACTCAAACGGTTTTGCTTCGCACCTAAGTCTGCACGTTGCGAGTCTACGTATTTCAGTGCCGAATCCAGCACAGAAATCGCGTTTTGAGAACCTTGTACCGTGGTCATATCAATATCTTGTACTGACGTTCTGATAGGTTCGTCACTCAGGCCAAGCTCAGATGCTAATCCACCAGAAATAGAAATCTCACCCTGAACGTTTGGATGCGCGACAAAAACTTGCAACTTGCCATCTTCACTTACAGACGCATTAATCATATCAGACTGACCATTAATGTAAGTGGCAAGCTCTTCGATGTCGTCGCCCGCTTTGGCATTAATGTTGATTTCTAGATCATCAACATTGCCGTCTTCGTCTTCACCCATACCTGGTAGCGTAATCTTCAAGTCAGATTTAGCTGGGTCAACGCTCCAGTTTTTATCTTTACCGTTCTCAGATAAGAAGGTCACACCGCCCATGCGCGTATCGTCCGCACGAATGCTGGTAAGTCCCATGATCATGGCTTCACCTGAGCTCGCACCAATCTGGAATGCTGCTTCACCGAATGAGCCGTTCAATAGACGACGACCACCAAATGAAGTGGTTTCTGCAATACGGTTTAGCTCGTCAATCAATGCCATTGACTCTTCGTTGATCGCCTGACGCTCAGCCGGAGAGTTAGTACCGTTCGATGATTGAATCGCAAGGTCACGCATTCGTTGCATGACAGAGGTTGCCTCATTCATCGCACCTTCAGCGGTTTGTGCAATCGAGATACCATCGTTCGCGTTACGCATTGCGACATCTAGGCCACGAGACTGTGCAGTTAAGCGGTTAGAGATCTGTAGACCTGCCGCATCATCTTTTGCACTGTTAATCTTATGTCCTGAAGATAAGCGCTCCATCGACGTGTTTAATTCATCAGTCGCTTTGTTTAGGTAACGCTGCGCGGTCATCGCGGAGACGTTAGTACTAACTGTTACAGCCATTTTGCTCTCCTGTTGAGTTCGCAAGCTTTTGCGAAGCGGCCAGCTTTACTCTCATTTGGATAAGCACTGACCGTAAAAGTTACTTGCTAAATCTGCCTTAAACGCAGGGTTTAGAATCTCTAAATCTGTTCTGATATTTTCAATACAATTTGTGTGCCAACTTGCGTAAATTATTTAACTACTTTTAAAAGAATCAAATAAACAATAAGTTAGCTTTATCATTAAGCTATTTCCGGTTTGTCAGACTCATCTTAGCCCAAGGGTATTGAACGCTGCCCTGTTGCCGCCCGACTTGCCTCCCGCATCATTGCCGCTTTGGGTAAAATCGTGCCGCATGACATCTCAGACTCTCAGGTTACGTCGACTTATCGCGCTTAAGGCTTTGCACATAAGGCATCAAAATCAGACAATGTGTATGAGTGTCATACTAGATGTAGTTAAACAACGTTAGATCTTTGGTCTTACCGAATGCTTGTTGCGATGCCTGTAACGCTCGCGAGTTTTCACTGAACTCGATCACGGCTTTAGAGTAATCCAAGTCCTCAAAGTTGCTCTTCGCTTTTGCGAGAGACAAATTAAAGTCTTCATGATTTTGCTCTTGGATATCCAGCGTACTCAATCGAGCACCGGCATCTGTACGCGCTTTATTCAAATGGATAAAAGCAGCGTGGAATTCTTCTGTCATTTGGTGCAATTTGGCGGTCGCCGACGTATCCGAAACCGATTTGTCTGACCATGCCATTGCATCCTTGAAGGTATCGAAAATGCTGAACTCTGCCCGCTTTTCGATCTCAATGCTGTCACCAGGCGTAATTTGACCTTTTACGTGCACTTTCAGGCCTTTGTATTCAATCCCTTTCTCTGGAGAAAACTCATCGGCATCCACTACTTTGCCGTTACGCTCTAATTGGTAACCAAATTTGCCGTTATTCATATCGACAAATGTCACGCGATACGCCGCATCATCCTTCGTATCAACGTTAGTGGCTCTGTTTAATAGCAACTCAGAACCGTTTTGTAGATCGTAATTCGGCTGATAGTCGCCAAATGGGTTTGGTATCTCCATAAACAGCTTGCTGCCAGGATCGTTCATTGGCATCTCAAGCATGCTAGAAACTTTCATTTTGCGCTGATAATCGTCCCCAGCGTATTGCACGCTACCATCTTTATCGCGATAAAATGGTTGGCTTTTTGGCTTAGTGCCAGCAAACACGTAGTTACCAGATTCATCTTGCGAGTTCACCAAGTTAAGGAAGTTGTTCGCAATCTCTTCTAGCTCACGCTTCTTTGCTTGTCGGTCTTCAGCAGAAAAGGCACCGTTAATCATCTCCATCGTTAAGCGCTTCGACTCGTCGGCAAAATTCTCCGCATTGGCGATATTAACTTCGTGGTTTTCTAGACGATTACGCACCAACACTATCGAGCTAAGATATTGTTGTAGCTGTTCTTGTTGCTGACTAATGTTTTGGATGTAATGCGCAGCGAGGGGGTCGTCACTAGGTTTCAGTAACTTTTTCCCTGAAGCAAGTTGCTCTTGGTTGTGGTGAACCTTATTCTCTTGACGACGCAGATCATTTTGTACGGACTGATAGTTATGGAAACTAGAAATTCGGGTTAGCACTTATCTCTTCTCCTTACCTCAGTTGTAAAATGGTATTGAAGGTATCATTCGCCGCTTGCATCACACGTGATGAAGCCATGTACGCTTGTTGAAACTTCATCATGTTGGCCGCTTCTTCATCGAGGTTAACGCCAGAAATAGAAGCAACGCGCTCTTGCGCCGCTTCATGCTCTAAACGAGCGACGGAGGCTAAACGGTTTGCTGTAGAAGATTTCAGTCCAACTTCAGTATTGAGGTTATGATAAACATCGATCAAGGTACTGGATTTTCCATCCATCATCTTGTCTGTTTGGATCTTCTGCATTTTTCTCAAGTTGCCGTTACCACCTTCAGAAGGCACCAAGTTTGCGGTGAATTTATCATTCATCAGTGCGCCTTCGCTCAACTCAAACACGGTTGCATCGCCGTTTTTATACAGCGGATGGCTTTTCGGCACTGAGATTTCAATCATCGGGTTATCTTTATCTAACGGGTATGAGTATTTGTCCGATAGTAAATTACCCTTGTTATCCGTGATCTTTAACCACGGCTTGTCATGCTTCTCGTCGGCTGGTTGTACGGTAACCTCAAACTCTTTAACATCCCCCGCCTCACGAATTTTAAACTTGGCGTTACCTTGGGCAAAAGTGGTTGAGGCTTCATAACTTTGTGCGGCAATAGCTTTTGCGTCATTGGTTTCCATCTTTATGATGGCTGCACCACTTCTCGTTGGGCGGAGCAATACGCGCTCACCGGCGGCAAGGCCTTCACCAATTTGCACTTTCATACCATCCAGAACAAACGACGAATCCGAACGGTCGATGTTCAACGACATTTGCTCACCTTTCGGTGTTGTCACGCTGTATTGGTCGCCATCAAAACGCAGCGAATATTCACCACCTTTGATCGCGGAAATGTCCTCGATGTAAACCGCAACATCAGCTTGTGAGTCAGGCGCAGCAAAAACTCGAGATTTTGCCACCAGCTCAGAGTTCACGTCGGTAAATACGTCTTTACCTATCTTGCCGTTGAGATCCAGACCTTGAGATTGCAGCTGATTAATTTTGTAGGAAAAGCCCGTCGCTAAACGGCCCATTTCATCTTGCAGTTGTGGGATGTGTTTGTCGCGCATTTCAAGTAAAGCGCCGATTTTGCCATCCATATCATCAGACTTGATCGCTTTAATGCCATTCCCTTCCACCATTGCTAATCGTCTTTGATGAACATCCGGATAGCCATCGATCATTTTGAGCTGGCTTGCTTCCGTGCCAGAAACAAGAGTGTGTCCATTGCCGATATGAACATTAAACCCTTCCGCATTTTTGCGTGGGGTTACGGTAACTTTGGTGTACTCTGACAGCTCAGTAACCAGCTTTTCATGCTGATCCATCAGGTCATTATGTGGACCGGGAGTACGCATCATCAGTCGATGAATATCGCGAATTTCCAACGCAAGTTGGTTAACGCGCTCAATGCCCATATCCAATTTTTTATTGGTGACATCAGATTGCAGTCGCACGGTTTCGTGGAAATCATTTAATGTATCAGAGAAGATTTTCGCCTTTTCCAATACCACTTTTCGTGCCCCTAAATCGTTCGGGGTATCTGCCATGGTTTTTACCGCATCGAACCACTCATTCAGGTTCTCAGGAATTTTCTTCGATGCCACAGAGCTCAACATACTAGAGAGCATATCAAGATTGTCTTGGGTATCCGTTTTGTTGGCATTGTTGGTCGACGACAGGTTCAGTTCATTCACGGCAAACTGATCCCACGAGCGGCGAACATTTTCCACATGCACACCCATGCCGTAGGTAGAACCACCAAACATGCGCGGATCATTCGTGCCTTGGATAACAGACTGACGGCTATAACCCTCTGTATTAACATTAGAAATGTTATGACCAGTGGTGTTTAATTGTCTCTGAGCAGTAAGCACACTTTGAGTACCTACATTCAGAAGATCTGACGCCATACATGCCCCCGAAAACGAAATATAAATCGGCAAAACCGATCACCTAGACACATTAAAAGCAAAAGATGTGCCAAGTGATAGAAAGGCGTAGATGTTCAGATAAAGTGAAGGCTTGCACTATGGCAAGCCTTCGAGAACGTCATAAATTGTCGCAGAGACATTACATACTTTCGATTTTATCCTTCACCTGCAGGACTTTATCTGCGTAATTCGGATCGGTCGCGTAACCCGCACTGTGGATACCGCGAATAAACAACTCTGAATTCCCGCGTTTCTGCAATGCTGTCTCGTAACGTGGGTTGTCATTCAAAAATCGTACAAAGTCATTAAAGCTGTCTTCGTAACTTGAGTAGGAGCGAAACGCTGCCGTCTCTTTCACTGGCGTGTTATCGTGGAACTCTAAAGTTTGAGTCGTCACTTTGTCACCCTGCCAGCTTCGATCTGCTTTGATATTAAATAAGTTGTTGCTGCTGCCACGCGCGTTCTTCACGACCTTTTGTCCCCACCCCGTTTCCAAAGCGGCTTGCGCAAGTAGCAGAGATGGCTCGACTCCTAGGGCTTTCGCAGCTTTCTCCGCGTATGGCTTCATCGAGTTAACAAAGGATTCTGGTGAATCGAATCGAGTGGGTTCATTGCTTGGTCGAGATAGTTGACCAGATTCAATCAAGCGCTGTTCAATCTCGCGCGCTTTTTTCGGGTCAACACGACGATATTCCGCAGCATTGTTTGCCGCATCACGCATAGCCGTTTCTTTTTTGTCGTTCCCTTGCCCAGCCGTTAATTGCTTAACAATCATATCGGCCAGTCCCATTGAACCAGACGAACTCAATTCACTCGCCATCTGTTCATCCAACATTTGTCGGTAGAACTTCTCGTTTTGGCTGTTCATCATGTTGGACTCAAAGCCCTCATTGGCTTCACGCATGGATTTCAACATCATGGAGGTGAAGATCGATTCGAACTGACGAGCAGCCGCATGCAATGCTTCTTGCTCGCCATCTTTTCCCTCTTTCACTGCTTTTTGACGCAGAGTGTCCAGAGAACTGATGTCATGGATAAAACCAATGTCGTTAGGATTGTTCATTATACCTACCTCCTAACCATTAAATGATGATCAACTGGCCTTCAATGGCACCAGCTTGCTTCAATGCTTGTAAAATTGCCATCAAGTCCGAAGGCGCAGCCCCGACTTGGTTCACGGCACGGACCAAATCATCCAACGTTAAGCCTGGTTCGAACTTAAACATTTTGCCTTGCTCTTCGCTGACTTCGATATCCGAGTCTGGTACGACTACGGTTTGCCCACCAGAAAAGCCGTTAGGTTGGCTAACATTCAGGTTTTCTTTGATCGCAACCGTCATGCCGCCATGCGTTACTGCTGCTGGTTTAAGACGTACATGCTTACCAACTACAATGGTGCCCGTGCGAGAGTTAACGATGATTTTGGCTGCACCATCTGCTGGGTCGAACTCTAGGTTTTCGATTGCCGATAAGAACGCAACACGCTGGCTGACGTCACGAGGAGCACGCACGCGCACTGATGTCGCGTCAACAGCGCTCGCCATTTGTGGGCCAAGGAAGTTGTTTACAGCATCCGCCATACGTTGAGCCGTTGTGAAGTCTGACTCAAGCAAGTTGAACGTGATGTAATCACCACGACCAAATGGGTTTGGAATTTCTCGCTCTACTGTCGCACCACTAGAGATAAGACCAACGGTTGGATTGTTACCTACGATTTTAGAACCGTCAGCGCCTTCAGCACTGAAGCCGCTCACGACTAAGTTACCTTGAGCAACCGCGTAAACTTGACCGTCGAGACCTTTGAGGAACGTTTGTAGTAGCGTACCACCACGCAAACTTTTAGCACTTCCGATGGAAGAGACAGTCACGTCCACTTGCTGACCCGGTTTAGAGAAAGGCGGCAATTCTGCCGTAACCATGACTGCGGCAACGTTTTTAATTTTTGGCTTTGTGCCCGGCGGCATCTGAATGCCGAAGTTTTGCAGCATGGCGGCGAAACTTTGCTCTGTAAACGGGTTCGCTTCACCCGTACCAGGTAAGCCTGAAACCAAACCATAACCCACGAGTTGGTTGCTTCGTACACCTGCCACTTGCGCGACGTCTTTGATACGTGCGGCTTGGGCTACGGTAGAAAACAGAGCAACGCTCATCAGTACTAAAAGGAGTTTTTTCATGCTTACTTATCTCTTGCAGTCAAATTGCCGTCAGCACGGCGTGTTATAGCGCTACATTAAAGAATCGTGCCAAGAAGCCTGGCTCTTGCATATCTTGTTGCAAACCAGTGCCAGAGTACTGAATTCTTGCGTTAGAAACGCGATTTGATGCAATGGTGTTGTCGAAATTAATATCATCCGGACGAATAGTGCCACTTAAACGTATGTACTCATCACCCGTATTTAGCGTCATCCACTTCTCACCGCGGATCACGAGGTTGCCGTTTGCCAGTACTTCGATCACCTCAACAGTGATGTAACCACTGATGCTGTTGCTCTGCTTTGCAGAAGAGTCACCTGCAAATGAGTTGGAGTTGTTTAAGTCATAAGAGAAATTATATTTTCCGCCAATTTGCAGCTCTTCTCCGCCCACTTGAAGCGGGTCCATTTGCGCTTCATTGGTTTTCGATAAATCGGCATTTGCGCTTTTCGTCGCACTGGTTGTCTCATCCAGTGTTACGGTAATAATGTCGCCAATACCACGTGGTTTAGAATCGTCGTAGAGATCGGTAATGTGCTCGGCGCTAAACAACGAACCTGTTGCAGCAGCATAATGCTCAGGTTTGTTTTTCGGATGAATTGGAGCCCAAGCAGGATCGCCAGCAACCGGATCGCTTCTACCACGTAAAGTATCTACAATACCGCTGCTCTCTTCTTTCGATTTATCGCCTTCTACTGCGTCGACCACAGTGGTTGCTTGTGTCACTTCATCCGTTTCAATCGGTTCCAACATGGCACAGCCCGACATCGTAGCAATCAAAGCGAGTAGGCAAATACGTTTCATCGTGAGCTCCTCAAATCTTGCTCTTAATCGTTACAATTGCTGGTTAACGAAGCTCATCATTTTATCGACTGACGAGATCACTTTTGAGTTCATTTCGTAAACGCGCTGGGCTTCGATCATGTTGACCAACTCTTCCGTTACATTCACGTTGGACGCTTCCAGCATGGATTGACGAATTTCACCCAAACCGTCCAAACCAGGAACACCCTCTTGTGGATCGCCACTGGCACCCGTTGGTAAGTAAAGGTTCTGACCAATTGGCTCTAGGCCGCCCGGGTTAACAAAATCTGTAATGGTTAGCTGACCAACGACTTGGTTGTCTTGCTGACCTCGGACGCGAACCGACACTTCACCATCCGTACCGACAGTAATAGAAATCGCATCTTCTGGAATCACAATTTCAGGCTCTACAGGGTAGCCAGAACCCGACGTGACTAACGTGCCTTCACCATTGAGCGTGAACTGACCGTTACGGGTATAACCGATGTTGCCGTCCGGCAATGTCACTTGGAAAAAACCGTCGCCTTCCACCATCATGTCCAGTGCGTTGGTCGTTGTCTGTGCATTGCCGTGCGTGTGCACTTTTTGCGTCGCAACCACTTTAGAACCCGCACCTAACATCAAACCACTTGGCAGTTCCGTGTTCTGAGATGACTGGCCGCCAGGTTGGTTGATGTTCTGATAGAACAAATCTTCGAATACTGCACGGCTCTTTTTGTAGCCGACAGTAGAAGCGTTCGCCAAGTTGTTCGAAATCGTGGCAATGTTGGTTTGTTGGGCGTCTAGACCTGTTTTACTTACCCATAGTGCTGGATGCATAGTGAACCTCTAACTCTGTTAACTCATACGAAGCAGTGAATCTGAAGATTTATCCATTTCTTCAGCTGTGCTCATCATCTTGACTTGCATTTCAAACTGACGTTGTAAGTCAATCAATGCGGTCATTTCACCTACGGCATTCACGTTACTGCCTTCTATCGCTCCCGTCTGGAGACTAACAGTCGCGTCTGCTTCGTAAGGTTGGTTTGGAGTTTTATGGCGAAATAAGCCATTGGTGTCTTTAAACAAGCTTTGATCATTAGGCTTAACGAGCTTAATGCGATCAGCCGCTTGGAATTCTTCTGCCGGGGCACCTTGAGGAAGTACAGAGATGGTGCCATCCCGACCGATTTCAATTTTGGAGAGAGGGATAGGCAAAGTAATCGGCGCGTCGTTTTCACCCAGCACCAAATGACCACTTGCGTTGGTAAGCATGCCATTTTGATCGACTTTTAGGTTGCCGTTACGGGTCAACCCTTCTTTCCCTGTATGATCGAGTACCGATATCCAACCGCTGCCTTCAATCGTCACATCCAGATCACGCCCTGTTGTAATCACGCTACCTTGAGCAAAGTTATGCCCTGGACGCTCTGTCATGCTGAATACACGTGAAGGATGGCCTTCACCATAAGCCTGCATTGAGCGAGCCTGTGCTAAATCAGCCCGAAATCCGGTCGTGCTTACGTTAGCCAAGTTATTAGCGCGCAATTGTAGTGCCTGCATATTTTGCTTGGCGCCACTCATTGCGAGAAACAGTGCGCGATCCATAAATTACTCCAAAAAATCTCTCTGTACACGGAGTAAAAAGCAATAGTTATGCCAAAACAAAAATAGACTTATTAATCAATACTTTGAATTAAAAATCAACAATGAAAAGAGGTCAATAGAGGCAGAAAACTGTAACGAGAGGCAAGGTTTTGATCCATACGGCGGCAACAGCGGCAAATCGTAGATCAAAGCATGCTTAGCCTGAGTGAGGTGTATTCAGGCTAAGCATCAGATGAATGTCATGATGAAAATGAACAAAGCGGTAATTACTAAGAAGCAATCACACGCCATTGCTTACTCAAGCAGAGTATCGAATGACCCAGCTAGTGCTCTAGCGGATCTGTAAGATATTCTGTTGTAGTTGGTTGTGTACTTCTAGCGAACGTGAGTTTGCTTGGAAGTTACGCTGAGCAGAGATCAGGTCCACCAACTCCTGCGTCATATCAATGTTTGACTGTTCCAGCATACCGTTATTGATGGTGCCGAAAGAGCCTTTATTTGATTCACCCCAGATCTTGTCACCAGAGAACTGCGTTGAATCCCATTGAGTGCCGCCTTTCTTATCCAGACCTTGCTCGTTTGGAACACGTACGAGAGCAACACGACCCAATGTAACGTTTTCACCGTTTGAGTAAGTTCCCAATACGCTGCCGTTTTCATCGAAGTCAACTTTGGTTAGGAAGCCCGTCGTTGCACCGTCTTCGTCAAACTTAGTCAGTTCGAACGGAGCCGCAAACTGTGTTGCTGAGCCTAAGCCGAAGTTAAGCGTCTGCGCAGGATCGGCACCATTCATATCGACTGGTGTCGTGTTCGTCGCCGGATCGCCCAGAGCCACAGAAGTGATTGGCTGACCATTGTTCAAGCTCGCCAACGTACCATCGTTGTTGAACTTCATGGTATGCCCCACATGACCTGTTGGCGTTTGCGCATCACCAGCCGCAACATTTAAAGGCTTTTCACCTTCTTTATCTGTCACGGTGTAGTAAGTGTTCCATGTATTTGGCTGAGTCTGATCTTTCAAGTAATACGTCGTTAGCTTGTAAGACTGACCCATCGAGTCATAAATTGTCGAAGAGGTTGAACGGTTGTATGTATCTGGGTCTGAAAAATCAAACTGCGTTGGATCTTTCAAATCGCCGTTCGCTGGCAAGTTCACACCCACTTCAATGTTTGCTGTTTGTTTTGGCTTACCAAATTCAGCAGGAATATTGATGGGTTGTGGCTCGTATGAAGAAACCTCACCAGAGCTTGGGTCCACTTGGTAACCTAATAAGAACTCATCGTTCGCGGTCACCATGTAGTTTTCTTTATTTAAGTGAAATGCACCATTACGTGTCAGTTCATTCTGTTGTGGAGTTAGACGCTCTTTCGCTACAGCGAAAAAACCTGTCCCCGAAACACGCAAATCCATTGGGTTGTTGGTGTAAATGCTAGAGCCTTCATGGAACTGCTGTGCCACTTGGCTTGCTTGCGCACCACCACCCGGTGTGGTTTTTGCGTTAGTAAATAAAGAGTTAGAGTAGACATCAGCAAACTCAGCACGGGACTCTTTAAAGCCGTAAGTGTTGGCGTTCGCAATGTTGTTACTGGTGGTATTCAAATCCAGTTGGGCGGCGGACAAACCGCTTAAAGATACATATGACATTCCAAAATCTCCTAATCTAGCGAGCTATGACTACGCTTTGCCGACTTCCAATACTTCTGCAAGTCGAACTGGCGATTCAAAACCAGCCAGATTGAGTAATACGTTTCCGTCACCTTTGCCAAGCAATACGCTGTTTACGTTGGCGTATGTCGATACTGGGAACTCTTGCGACTCCCCTTCAACTAAGCCAGACGCTTTCACTTTGTATTTGCCAGCTGGCAGTGGATTTCCGCTTTCATCTTTACCGTCCCAAAGCACACGCGTGTCGCCGGCTGGTTTCGCCCCTACCTCAAAGGTACGAACCAGTTGGCCAGCTTCATCCTCTACACGAACAAACAGATTATCGATAGATTGTGAAAGCTTAACCATTGCCGCCATTGGTGCGTCGTCCTGCTTCACACCTGCTGCTCCTGGGACCAATACGTCACGCCCTACCAAAGAGGAAGCTTGTAACGCTTGATTTGATGTCATTGACGAATTCAAACTCTCAAACTGAGTGTTCATCTTGCCAATGCCATCAACGGTCGCAAATGAAGCCATTTGCGCAATCATCTGGTCATTACTTACCGGCTTAAAAGGGTCTTGCTGAGACAGTTGCTTCGTGAGCAATGATAAGAAGTCTTCCTGTTTTAGGTCCTGCTTACCCGTGCTCTCTTCCGCTTTCTTGTTACTCTCTTGTAGACTTTTAAGCTGGTCGATATAGGACAAGCCGCTTTGACCAACGTTGTTAATTCCGGCCATACGCTACCCCCTTATCCTTATTGACCCATCTGCAGCGTACGCAGCAGCATTTGTTTACTAGAATCAGCGACCTGTACATTAGTTTGGTATGCACGAGAAGCTGAAATCATGTTTGCCATTTCTTCCATTACATTGACGTTAGGCTTGTAAATGTAGCCTTCTTCGTTTGCAAGGGGATGGTCTGGGTTGTACTCCGCACTCAGCGGTTTATCACTTTCTACAATACCCATCACTTTCACTGGCACCGTATCACCGCCACGCATGGCGTTACTTAACTCTGCACCAAACACTGCATGACGCGCTTTGTAAGTGTCTTTCGCAGAGCTGCTGACACTGTCGGCGTTCGCCAAGTTGCTTGAGGTAGTATTCAGACGAACGGATTCAGCGCTCATTGCGGAACCTGTCACATTGAAAACGTTAAATAAGCTCATCTAAATTATTCCCCTTTGATTGCTTTGGTTAAGTTCTTGAATTTGCTGCCTAGAAAGTCGAGTGATGCTTGGTGTCTGATTTGGTTTTGCATAAACAAGTTACGCTCTAAATCCAAGTCTACCGTGTTGCCATCTCCCGTATCTGGTTGCGTAGGAAGACGATATAACTTGTCCCCAACCAACGTCGTAGTGGCAGGAATATGCCGACCATCTGTGCGACTAAGACCAATGCTTGCCCCAGATGTTGCCGCTTGCAATTCCTTCGCAAAGTCTAAACCTCTTGCTTTGTAACCAGGCGTGTTTGCTTGTGCGATATTGGTGGAAATCACCTCTGCATTGCGCTCACGTACGCCCACCGTGTGCTGGTGGATGCCTAGTGCATTGTCAAAAGATATAGCCATGTTTGCCTCTACAATTAAGAACTGACCGTGATTGATAACCAAAAAGCAATTAGCATGCCAAGACCTAAAGCATTACACCAACCTAGTGGTTACCGTGAATTGAAATAGCAATAAGTGAGCCAAAGTAACTGGAATGTCATGTCGTATCACTTTGCTCACTTAATAAAGATACACCGTGTTGAGGGCACAAGGCAAAAACGCGCTTCAACTAATTGAGTGATACATGAAACGCTCGGCGCAGAAAGGTAACAAACAAAAAAGCCTGACACGAAGTCAGGCTTTTCTATCAATGAAGAGATACCGCTATTTAAGCTTGTAAATGATGCCCGGATTACAGCGCACCATTTCAAATTTATCAGTCAGACCAGTTAGCGACTCTGATGCCCCTAACAGCAAGTAGCCACCAGGGTTTAAACTGCTCGCCATTTGGTTAAGCACTTTAGATTTCATTTCTGGAGAAAAGTAAATCAATACGTTACGACAGAAAATGATGTCGAACTTACCCATCAGTGCGTAACTGTCCATCAAGTTTTGTGGACGAAAGTTCACCAAACGCTTGACGTTATCTTTGACTTTCATGCGACCACCGTCCGCATTTTCAAAGAAAGTGCGACGACGTTCTGGTGAAAGCCCGCGACCCAAAGCCAAGTTGTCGTACACCCCTGCACGACACATCTCGAGCATACTTGCCGAAATATCTGTGGCTGTAATGGACACGTTTGGTAACAAGCCCGGCTTGCGCTGTTGCGTTTCCAGGATCGTCATTGCAATAGAATACGGTTCTTGGCCCGATGAACTGGCAGCAGACCAGATCTTAATTGGGCGCTTGCTTGCCGCTACTTCTGGCAATAATTTGTCAGCTAAAACCGTGAACGGATAAGTATCTCGAAACCACAAGGTTTCGTTAGTCGTCATCGCATCCACAGCGGCGACTCGTAATTCTCGATTACGCCCTGTAACAACATCACGTAGCAAATCTGATAACGATGCGAGCTTAAACTTCGTCACTAAAGGACTCAGTCGGCTACGCACGAGGTATTGCTTGCTATCACCTAACACGATGCCACATTGCGATTCTAGAAAACGGCTAAAGTCACGATACTCTTGATCACTGATTGTAATAGCAGTCATTAATGTCTCTTTTATTGTGTTAATGCAGATTTAACCGCGTTACCCAACTCATCTGGGTTAAATTTCGCAATGAAGGTGTTGGCACCTACACGCTCAACCATAGCTTGGTTGAATACACCACTTAATGAAGAATGGAGGATAACATAAAGGTCTTTCAAATCGGCATGTCTGCGAATTTCAGCCGTTAAGGTATAGCCGTCCATTTCTGGCATTTCAATATCGGAAATAACCAACGAAATTTGATCGTAGATATTGCCTTCTTGAGCCATTTCAATCAACTTATTGTACGCTTCTTTGCCGTCTTTGACAGATACGACCTCAAAACCGATGGATGTAATCGCACGCTCTACCTGTTTACGCGCGACCGTCGAGTCATCAGCAATCAGTATGCGGCGTACAATAGGCTTTTCTTGTTCTGCTTGTGCGATTTCTTCGCCAATAGCGGAATCCATCGTTTCATCAACTGGCGCAATTTCTGCCAGGATTTTTTCAACGTCAAGGATTTCAACCAGCTCATTGTCAATGTTTGTCACGGCAGTCAAGTAGTGCGCTTTACCTGCGCCGTCTGGCGGTGGCAAAATCGCTTCCCAATGCATATTGATAATACGCTCAACCGATGATACCAAAAATGCTTGGATCGTACGGTTAAATTCTGCAATAACAACAAAACATTTATCTAAATCAGTGGTTGGGCGGCCACCAATTGCCAGGCTCAAATCAATAACGGACACGGTATGGCCGCGGATATGAGCGATACCTTTAACCAGAGGGTGTAGATTTGGCATTGAAGTCAGCTTAGGGCACTGTAGTACTTCTTTCACTTTGAATACGTTAATGCCGTAGCGCTGTCGGCCCATCAGTCGAAAGGTCAATAATTCCAATCGGTTCTGACCGACGAGTTGCGTACGCTGATTCACCGAGTCAAGAATCCCCGTCATATGCTCATCTCCATCTCAAACTTTTTGTTTTTAAATGATACTCTACCACTGGCAAGCACGATACCAGGGAGACAGTATGGCGTATTTCACTTTCACTTCGACACCATTGACTATGACAATATGTAGAGCGCTAATTACAAAGTACGCTAAGTCTATCGGCATTTTGCTCAGTATGTTTAGCTTTTTTGTTCATTCAGCTTCAGATAATCAGATCGAGCAAATAAAAACAGCAGCAGAACAACATATTCTTGCTACGGTTGATCAGCCTGATGGTGGCGAGCTATCTGTTAATGCGGCAGAGATCGACTCGAGAATAAAAGCAACGGATTGCCCTGTTCCGTTAGATACATCTGCCTCTTCCACCAGCAGCACGAGAAGTAACATCAATGTGTTAGTGGAATGCCAACCGGATGACTGGAAAGTCTATGTCCCTGTGAGGATCTCGGTATCAGTACCAATGATCGTCGCTACACGAACACTAGGGAGAGGAGAAATCGTCAGCGCATCGGATGTTACCACTTCCATGATCGAGCTACAGCGCTTTCGTAAAGATGGATTTTCTAGCTACGATCAAGTGGTTGGGGCAAAGCTAAAGCGTAATGTTCGTTTAGGCGATGTCGTAGAGAGAAATGATGTTTGTGTGGTATGCCGAAATGAAAAGGTCATTATCAAAGCGGTGAATTCTGGCATGACGATCACAACGCAAGGCACAGCATTGCAGGATGGTTCAGCTGGCGATCAAGTAAGAGTGAAAAATGATAAGTCACAACGTATAATAGAAGGCATAGTGACTGACATTGCGGAAATCACTGTTAATTTTTAATACCCACTGGTAGCGTGTTTAAACTGATCAATAAAAATGCAAAAAATGACTAAAGTTATTTTTGCGCTGGTCGATAGTCTGGATACCAGTATTACGATACAAGGCAAAGGTTAAACATGGCAGGTATAGATAATATACGTTCAGGGCAAATGATGACGACAACAAGTCGCGCACCTGCACGTAACGATTCCAATGCTACCAGCACGACAGAATCAAAAAAGGCGCCAGCGCAACAAGACGCAGTATCACTCAGCCAGCAAAGTAAAGCCGTCAGTAAACTCCAGAAGGATATGGCAGCTTCTCCGGCATATGACAGCGCCAAAGTTGCAGCAATCAAAGAAGCTATCACAAACGGTTCATACAAAGTCGATCCTGAAAAATTGGCTGACAACATGATTAAGTTTGAAAACGAATTGCAAGGCAAAAGCTAACTGGCTTAGGCCGAAGGTAAGTGTTTTATGGCAGCATTAGTCGATCTCGTTAATTTCCAGCTAGAAAATGCTAAGGCACTTTCCGCTGTTTTACGCCAAGAAACACAAGCAATCACGGCGCGTGTCTCTACCGAGATTGAGAACATTGCCAAACAGAAGATGACGCTCATTGATCAGCTCAGAACAACTGATCAGCGAATCGCCTCTCACCCGCACGTCAATCAACTTACTGAAGATGAGCACCTAAGTCAGGTTGTTGCTCAGATCCAATCGATCGTCCTCGACTGTCAACAAGTTAACCAAGTAAATGGCGAATCGCTTAGTCGCGCACAGCTGAGCTTCAATAAACTCAACAACATGCTTCAGCGAACTCATGGCAAAGTTGGCATGACCTACAATGCGGGCGGAAAAACCCACACCATCTCGACGCTTGGCACCAATATAAAAGCTTAAACGTCACTCTTACCCTCAATTCCCGCGCTCACGTAGATATAAAAAAGCGACTCATTGTTACCAATCAGCCGCTCAAAAAGATTATCTGTCTAGTGAAATGGTTTAAAACAAGGTTTGCTGACGCTTCTCAGGCACCTGCTGAACTTCTCCATAATCACGTAGCTTATCCATCTTACGGATATCCAGGCGCAGCTCAGTCACATAACTGTCTTCAACAAGATAACTACGCACAACTTCTGCACCACGAATTACACCATCGACGGCACCAGTGGTGCTTTCAATACCCAAACGCTGGTCTTGCAGCTCTGCACGTCCACTAACACGCATGCCATAAACTTGCTCTGCTAGCTCACGATAAGCATCAATTTTTGATGCGCGCATTGCTCGTACACGCTTTTCTTCAACTGTGCGGCCTGTTTGCTCACTGACGCTGGCATAACCCACCGCCACTAAGATTTCATCTTGACGCATCTGTTGTAATGGCTGACACCCAACCAATATCAGTGTGGCAACAATAAATAATAACTTCTTCATGCTTCTATCCTATGGACGGAGAATCACAGTGTACGGCTGACGAATAGTAGGGTCAGAACGAATCAACACACCATCTTGTGTGCGGATGCTATTTAACGTATCTAAGTCACGCCCAATACGGTCAGCCGGAAGGAAACCTTGCGCTGTCGCTACAACTACACGGCTTTGCATGCCAACCACGCGTGCATTGACAAGCACTCCGCCCTCTTGGCGCAGCATTGTTCCGGTCAGTACATACTGAATTTGCTGCTCTTGAGCTAAATCTTGCCAATCACGACTTAAAGCAAAATCGCCCTGCTGCGTCACTTGAATAGAGCCCGTAGTTTTGAAATCAACCACTTTAAACCCTCGGCGCTGAAACTGATGGATAAAACCTTCAGAGACCGAGTTACCTAACCAGTTTGTTGCATCCATATTTTGTAGATCAACAAACGAGGTAATCGCAATCGGTGTCCGCGCTGATACTGCCACATTAGAAACCATCAGGTCTTCTGTCATGCTCTCAATGAAAAAGTCCATCGTATGACGCGGACTATCCATCAGCATGAACTGGCTTCCCGAGTACGGTTCTTTACCATTGTAAATCGGTGAGTACGCGCACGATGTCAGAAGCGTCATCATCGATGCGGCGACAAGCCACTTTTTCATGGTTTGATTCTCCAGATAATCTTAGGTGATACCGTTCTTTATTAATTCCTTTCCAAGAAAGTGAATATTGGAACAGTCTTTGCTTTTCTTTGTTTGCCTAACGAAGAAAAACCCACCAAACTTCACTGAATTTGTTAAAGCAATATTTATACCCGAACGGTTGTAACCAATGAAAAAAATATTAAACAGTCTGTTTTCAATCACTTTAGTGATGCTTGTGCCTTTTAAGGTAATGGCATCTTGGTATGAAGTCACAGGCGTTGCCACCATCGTTTCTTCAGAAGAGACGGCAAGGCTCCATGCGTTGGAAGACGCGCTGTTCAAAGCCGTCAATTTTTCGGGCGCAGATATTGGCAGTATTAGCAACTTGATGCCGCTGTTAGAAGAAAGCCGCAACGAATACCAGTTTACCAATCATGAAGTCCGTTACATTTTGGTCGAATCTGAACGCAAACGTCGCGGTAAAGTCGAGGTAAAAATCCGCGTTGATATTTATCCATCGGCAACGGGTTGCCACACCGATCAATACAAAAAGACAATGCTGGTCGGCAATATTGAGGTCGCATCACCACAACAAGCAGTGATGGGACAAATTTATCAAGTTGGTGACGATTTTAGCCACGTAGTGAACCGTCAACTTGATCAAACCTCACGCAGCTTTGTGTCTGTTGGTACAACGGACTACTCAATAAGCAGCAACTATCCTGCTCGCACTCAAATGATCGCGCAAGACAATGGCGCACAATACATCATTGGAGGGGTCATCACCGATCTCACTGCAACGGTCGAATCTCAACTATTGCAAGATGACATCATCAATCGTCAGTTTGCGTTAGAAATGAAAGTATTTGATGGTAAAACTGGCCATGAAATCTTCAACAAAGCCTACCGTGAGGTCGCGCGTTGGCCATTTGCTAAGACGAGTCAAGTGGACACTCGTAGTGCACGTTTTTGGGCATCGACCTATGGCGAGATGATGCTTCGCGTTAGTCGCAATATTATGTTGGATCTGGAGTCGGAGCTATCTTGCAAAATTACACTGCCAGAGGTTGTGGCAGTCTTCGGTAATACCGTAACGATGGATCTCGGCCGTATGCACGGCGTAAAAGAGGGAGACAAATTGCAGCTTTGGCACACCGCGTCGTTTATCGACCAAAATGGATTGCCAAGAAACAAAGTCTCGCAAAGCGAAATTACATTAACGGTATCACGCATATACGAACACGAAGCGGAACTGACGATTGATCAGCCAAATTTAGCGTCTAGCGTTCAAATTGGCGACGTAATGAACAAGATCCTATAAAAGCAAACATTAAGTCTTGAGATATGCTCACTTTTGAATATTATAGGCAGCGCATCTTATTTGATTATACCAATGACCGTAGCGAATCGTTCAACGTGATGCTGATACAGATCTAAGTAGATTGCTAGATTTGAACTCAGTAAAACAGTGCAATGAACTGCAACTATTGGTATTACGCCCCCATGGCACAGCTGGATAGCGCAGTCCCCTCCTAAGGGACAGGTCGTAGGTTCGAATCCTACTGGGGGCGCCATATCATAGCCTTAGCTCCCACTTGAGCTAAGGCTTTTTTGTATCTTCAATTTCAAGCCTCGCACTGCTCCCCCTAGTACACCGTGTTAGATAATCTTCCCAGTAATCAATATGATCGGATCGGGTGTTTCGGTTACGGGATAAAGCCTTCTACTGATCTGACTTCTTCCCCTTGAAATCATTTCAACAAGCCCTATTTACAGTTTTGTATTTTATTACTTTAATTATCTATGAGTTTTGCTTACCCTTTTAGCTATTAATAAAATTATTAGTTAGCACTATGTCTAAGAGCAATTTAATAACTAACACTGGACACCGCTTTATTTCTAAAGGCAAGACAGCCTTTAAGATACATATCCATACCCCCGAGGATACGGTACTACACCGCTCGGTAGGATTTGTTCGTATTGGAGAAAAGAAAGGCTTACAAAAAGCCATTAAGCTGAGAAACGAGTTAGGCCGGCAAATGTGGGGCAAATTCTGGCGACGTCTTTTGAAAGACCCTTACCTAATGACTAGGCTTCCACATAGCGTTGAGCCTAAAATCGTTCACAAGCCTAACCCTACTCTTGAAAACCCTGACAACCGAGATACGTGTTACATCGCCAAGTGGCGAGAGTTCAATGATGACGGTGAGTATAAATATAAAACGGTGGTTCGCTCTATTAGTAAGTACGGCAAACTTGCCGCCTACATGCAAACCAAAAAAGCGTTGTTAGAAGCACATAAAGATAACTTGGAGATCCTGACATTCATGGGGCGTTTAAACAGCATTGATCTTAAGTAATACCTAGCCACTTTGAACATTTCAGTCAGTTTTTAAAGAGAAATAAAAAGCCCCAAAGAGCGAACTCTTTGGGGCTTTCAGCTTCAGTCTTCTATACTACGGTCGAATAGGAGCTTATTGCTGAACTTGGTATTCAAATTTTGGAACAACGACTTCTACGCGACGGTTTTGTTGACGACCTTCACGAGTGTCGTTTGAAGCGATTGGGTTATTTTCACCTTCGCCACGAGCTTGGATACGTGATGAATCAATACCTTTTTCAACGAGTGCGTTAGCAACAGACTCAGCACGTTTTTCAGAAACCTTTAGGTTGTAAGCTGCTGGACCAGACGTATCTGTGTAACCTACAACTTCAACGTTCGCTTGTGGGTGCTCGTTTAGGAAAGCAACTAGGTTATCAAGTTTTGCAGCGCTCTCTGGTTTTAGAGTTGTGCTGTTTAGATCGAAGCTACCTGTGCCAATTGTTTGAGTTTCGAATGTTTTCGTAACTACAACTGGCTCTTCTACCACTTCTTCTACAACCACTTCTTCAACAACAACTGGCTCTTCTACGATTACTGGCTCATCGTTGCCGCCGAATTTGAAAGAAACACCTAGTGTTGCAGTGTTACCTGTCGCACGAGTTACATCGTTGCTGATGTCAGTCAGTGTTTGGTATTCCGCACGAGCTGTTACGTTTTGGCTTAGGTTGAATTCAAGACCAGCTGCGCCTAGGTAAGAGTAATCATCTTTGCCATCAAACATTACGTAAGCGCCACCCACTTTACCGTAAAGTGCGATGTCTTCAGTGATTGGTAGGCTAAATTTAGGAGCAAGAGTGATTGCTTCTACGTGGCCACCGAAAGAAGTTTGGTTAAAATCACCGATGTTGTCGAAACCCGCTTCTACTGCGAAGTATTTATTCATTTCGTAACCAACAAAAGCGCCAAGAGTAGAATCGTCTTTGTCACAAGCCTGGCCCGCTACACACGCGTCTTCCATCCATGACTTACCCATCTTACCACCAACGTATACTTCTGCTTGTGCTGCTGAAGCCATAAGTAGAGACGCTGAAATTACCGCTGCTAATTTTTTCATTATTGATTCCTCTAAAGAAGTTCTTTTGTTAGATGCCGAAATGCGCCGTCTGACTGACGTTGTATTTCAATTCTTTTTATTCATTCCTTGAGTGAGATACTTAGTCAGCTTCTTTTTATGCACATGCATTTTTTTTATGGAAGCAACTTACGTACATTTCCTGTTCAGAGATACATATCGCCATCTCGGTATCGCTGACGGGATGAACTATAACGCTAAGAAATCGCGAGAAAAATCCCAATTCTGTCAATTTATTGTCATCAAAAATCTCGACAACATGTGATCTTAAGCAAAAAAATCCCCACGCAACCACGACGCAAACGTTTGCTTTAATTTTTGGAACAACATAGCTAAAGCAAAGATTTTTCTTAAAAATGAGACAAATAAAATGGAACTTTAAGGAACATGGATAAAAATCAATCAGATATTTGATATGTAATCGCTCATTTTTTATTCATGCCAACGATATTTGGATTAAAAAATCTTATCCATATTGAGGTAAATTACAGGTGAAACCATCTCTTCATTCACCAATATGAGAGAAAGTTTCTCGTTATCTAAATTGAAGATACAAAAAAGCCGCGGTTGCTCACCGCGGCTTTGTGACTATTTATTCAAAAGAACGTTCAGTTCAAAGCAATTATGCGTTTGCTTCACGCTCAGCAATGAACTCAAGCGCCATCTTAATGCGAGCAATACAACGCTCTTTTCCAACCAGCTCCATTACTGCATCGACAGAAGGAGACTGACCCCCGCCTGTTACAGCAACACGTAATGGCATACCGATTTTGCCCATGCCGATTTCCAACTCTTCACATACTGCTGCGATAACGCCATCTTTGATGTTCGCTGTCGTCCATTCAGTTAGTGCTTCCACTTTCGCTAATGCAAGTTCTAGAGGCTCTTTAGCCACGCCACGCAGGTGTTTCTTCGCTGCGCCCGCTTCAAACTCAGAGAAATCTTCATAGAAGTAACGGATTTGCTCAGCTAGCTCAACTAGTGTGTTGCAACGCTCACCCACCAGCTTGATCACGTCAGTAATAGCAGGACCATTCGTTACGTCTAGTTTTTGTTGGTCTAGATGCCATTGTAGATGCTCAGCAACGTACGCAGGATCTGAGTTCTTGATGTAGTGGTTGTTCAACCATTGCAGTTTGTCAGTGTTAAAAGCAGACGCTGACTTAGATACTGCGTTTAGGCTAAATAGATTGATCATCTCTTCTTGAGAGAAGATTTCTTGGTCCCCATGAGACCAACCAAGGCGCACTAGGTAGTTGTTTAGTGCCGCAGGCAGGTAGCCCATATCGCGGTATTGCATGACTGATACAGCGCCGTGACGTTTAGACAGTTTCGCGCCGTCATCACCCAGGATCATTGCACAGTGTGCAAATGTAGGTACTGGCGCACCTAGTGCTTCGTAGATGTTGATTTGACGAGGCGTGTTGTTGATGTGGTCTTCGCCACGAACAACGTGAGTGATACCCATGTCCCAGTCATCCACTACTACACAGAAGTTGTAAGTAGGTGCACCGTCTGTACGACGAATGATTAGGTCATCCATTTGATCGTTGCGGATTTCAATGCGACCACGGATTTGATCATCAAATACTACGCTGCCTTCTTTCGGGTTACGGAAACGGATAACACATGGATCGCCATCTTTTGCCGCTTCGTTTGCTGCTTTGATTTTTGGATGGTTAGCATCGTAGCGAGGCATTTCTTTATTTGCTTCTTGCTCTGCACGGATTTCATCTAGCAGCTCTTTAGACGCGTAACATTTGTAAGCTTTGTCTTCAGCAAGAAGCTTATCAACCATTTCGTTGTAACGGTCAAAACGTTGAGTTTGGTAGTAAGGACCTTCATCCCACTCCAAGCCTAGCCATTCCATGCCTTCAAGAATTGCATCAACCGCTTCCTGAGAGTTACGCTCAAGGTCTGTATCTTCGATACGTAGAACGAATTCACCACCTTGGTTTTTAGCGTATAGCCAAGAGTAAAGTGCAGTACGCGCACCACCAACGTGTAGATAGCCAGTTGGGCTAGGAGCAAAACGAGTTTTAACCGTCATTTGAGTTCCTTAGGGGTAATGAGCAACGAGAGATCTCTCGTTGTAATGTCAAGGATAAAAGTGGCGACATTTTACCACCGTAAGTCAATTCTACAATCGGTTTGACAACAGAAATAAAAACAGGGCAGAACCAAAAAGGCACAGCCCTGCTATTTACTGTTAAAGCACGAGACGAAATTACTTCAGGTTACGCATTGCCCATTGCATAAATTCTTGCTGCTCTTCACGGCTCAATTCATTAAACGATGCTTTGATTGTTTTGGTTTCCGCTGGAGAAGACGCAATGCTTGCCTTAGTCGATTCTTTATTCATTGCGTTATTATAGTCGGCAACTTCTCGTTCATAATCACGAAAACCTTGCAAACCACCTTTACGAAGTTGAACCATAGAGAATGCCACTTCTTTTCCGTTTTTGTCTTTCAATACCACTTTAGGATCGAGTTCGAAGGCTCTCGCCTCTTCAATAGTACGGAATGTTTGATAAGTCAGAGAAAGCTCGGTGTCTTTTTCTGCATCAAACTCTAATACCAGCGGCTGCGAATCGAATTTACGGCGCTTTCCATCTTCAAATACGATTTGTCCAACCGTTACCGCCAATTGGTTTTCCCCATCCTTTAACTCGATGCTGTTGTTCTTGGATATCCACTCAGGGTAGACGAACTCGCCGTTGAGAACGCGAGGAACTAATTCAGATTGCAGAGTGAGTTGAGCAGCAAAAGCTGGCGCCGAAAGCATTGCGCAAAGTCCGAGAAGTGTCGTTGTTTTTTTCATCATGGTTTCTCACTTTATACCAATTTAGATAAGCCTCTAAAATTTACAGGCCAGTCATTTCAAAGGCTTATTTGAATAAGTATCAAGATAAAAAGGGCGTTTCCGCCCTTTTAGCTGCTTCTTTAGTTAGAAGTAGTATTCAACACCTACAGAGAACTCGTCGTAGTCAGCAGACTTCCAACGTGCTTCTGTTGGTTTATCTAATTGAGACGCACCGTCGCCAAAGTCTAGAGTACGAGCACGTACGTACAGCACTGCCGATGGGTCTACGAAATACATAACTTGTGCTGATAACACATCGTCCGCTGTATCGTTAATTTTCTTACCATCACGCTCGAGATCAAAGTTAGCGGCGTAAGCCAGTTTGTATTGCCAATCACCCGTGGTGTACATGATAGCGGCAGACATTGCATCTTGCTTTTCACTCACACCATTGCTTGCGTCCGCTTCCATATATTTGTATTGCGCGAAGAAAGAAATACCGTTATCAAACCAGCCTTGTGCCCCTACCAAGTACGTGTTGTTTTCCCACGTTTGGCTTTCCATCTTGATATTACGGTTACCTTCATATGCCGCATCTAACTGGATAGGACCAATTTTGTAGTGTGCTGCGATACCACCCCAGTAGTCATCCCCTTCACCTAGACCTGCTTTATCACCTGCACCAGCTGCGATATCTAGGGAAAATTTGTCAGCAAACATTGGAGAATCCCAGCGGATAGTGTTTGATTGACGGTCTTGGTACTTGGCGCCACCAATAGCACCACCCCAGTCGTATACATCGCCCAGGCCAGGGTTAGATGCTGGCCAGTCAACCAATTCGTACATAGGTGTCAAAACGCGACCCAGGCGAATTTGCCCCCAAGATGCACTTTCAAAACCGACGAATGTGTCACGTTCACCAAGACCTGCGCCCTCGCCACCAAAGCTAGGGTCTACATAACCGCCTTCGATTTGCCAAATAAAAGTAGGGTCGAAGTTAGCAAATTGTTTTTTACCACGGAAACCGATACGAGATTCGTTGTTTAGCTGCATGCCACCCAAGTCATCGTCCGTTGCTTTGCTGCCAGAATCGTAATCGCGGTACGCGGCCTGCATCGCGATGATTCCGTAAACTTCATAAGAAAATGAATCTTTGGTTAGAAACTCTTTTGCTGCGTCACTGTTTGCACCATCAGCAAATGCAGCACCACTGAACATCATGCCGGTAATTGCCGTGGCAAGTAGGCTTTTCTTTAGGTAAGACATTATAAACCCCTATATTTTTAGTTTTTTCCATTTTCAAATTCACTAACTAGGACATGGCAGGAACTTGAAACAGTGTTTGGACGGGGCAAATATGACAAACTTTTTTCGCACTAAAAAACTTTCCCTACAGCAATCTGAGCGACTTCAAAATGAGAAGATCAAAAATAAAATAAATCAATAAAAAACAATCATTTAACATCAAATATAAAAAATAAAAAACGTTAAAAGTACGTTTTAACACTGAACTGACATTGAGAGTATCTAAAAAACGTGAGCGACTTCATTCATCTTTTAGGTGTTTTAACGGAACTTTATATTCAAAGAGAAAAAACCTTGAGATCACTCGCAAGTAAAATGACCGTGCACTTGTGGGATTCGAGAGATTTTGACGAAATTGTTGTGAGTAGCAAATGGGTATTGACCTTACCCTTGCAGGAAGGTTTAAGCTCATAGCATCACTACTATTGAGGTGCAGATTATGTATCAGTTAGTTATACCTTTATCAGGGCTCAACTGCATGGGCTGTGCGAGAAAAGTTGAGAATGCTTTACATGCGAATCACGATGTGGAGATCCTCAACTTGTCCCCGACGCAAGTAGAGGTCAAAACCGAGTCTTCTCTTAAAGAGCTCGTCTCGTCGATTGAATCTCTTGGTTACCAAGCAGGAAATCACTACGAACTAAACCTTTCAGGCTTAAGCTGTGGCGGCTGCGTCAAAAAACTTTCATCTTTATTAGAATCTAATCAAGACGTTATTTCTTTTGAGGCTTCAACAACGCACTTAGAGATTCGTACCCTCCTCTCCGAGCAACAAGTGATCGACTTAATAGCAACACTCGGCTATACCGCCAACCTTGATTCTGTTGAAGTAGAGAACGAAAGCTCACCAGAGACCGAACAGGTAGAAAAGCAAAGCAATATTAAAGATACGCAGGTGCCACCAGCGAGTGTTCAATTGCAAATGCTGATTCAAGGCATGACGTGTGCGAGTTGCGTCTCTTCAGTAGAGAAAGCACTTACTAACGTAGAAGGCGTTGAGAAAGCACAGGTCAACCTCGCAGAACAAAGCGCACTAGTATTCGCAAGCCAAGACTCTGATGACCTCCTTAACGCAATTGTTGAATCGGTAAAACAAGCCGGTTACCAAGCAGAGATCCTACAAGACGCCGCAACCCAGCAAGAAAAGCAAGCACAGCAACAACGTCAGCAACAAAAATGCTTTAAGCTGGATGCTATTGCTGGCCTTGTCGTCGGTACCCCTTTAATGATTTGGGGCGTTGCTGGCGGCAATATGATGATTCGCAACACCAACGACCAATTAGCTTGGGGCGCGATCGGTATCGTATGTTTACTCCTTCTTGCCACAGCAGGGAAACACTTCTTCAGTAACGCTTGGTTAGCGGCTACTCACAAGCGAGCCACCATGGACACGTTAGTCGCGCTCGGTACTGGCGCAGCGTGGTTCTATTCGATGCTTGTGGTGATTTTCCCAGACTGGTTCCCTCTTGCTTCACGCCACGTGTACTTTGAAGCGAGTGCAATGATCATCGGCTTAATTTCTCTTGGTCACTATATAGAAGCAAAAGCCAAAGCAAACACAACACGTTCCTTACAAGCGTTGATTAACCTGCAACCTCAGCAAGCTACGGTAATTACGGAACAAGGCGATCAACAAATCGCGGTTGAGCAAATCACGCTAGGCATGAAACTGCGTATCAAACCAGGCGAGAAAGTGCCTGTTGATGGTGTTGTGATTCAAGGTGAATCATACATTGATGAGTCGATGCTCACTGGTGAACCAGTACCAGTGTTAAAAGCGCAAGAGGCTCAAGTGTCTGCTGGGACATTAAATACCGATGGTGGATTAGTCATTGAGGCAACGGGCATTGGCGCAAATACCATGCTGGCTCGTATCATCCGCATGGTGCGCACAGCGCAAAGCAGTAAGCCAGCCATCGCGAAACTGGCAGACCAGATTTCATCGGTGTTTGTCCCTGTCGTTGTTGGCATAGCAATACTGGCCGCGCTCGTTTGGTTTGCCGTTGGCCCAGAGCCAAAAGCGAGTTATATGCTGGTGGTCACCACAACCGTCCTGATCATCGCATGCCCTTGCGCTCTAGGCTTAGCAACCCCACTTTCTGTCACGGTGGGAGTGGGTAAAGCCGCAGAGCTCGGCATTCTGATCAAAGACGCCGACGCCCTGCAATTGGCAAGCAAAGTCGACACGGTTGTGTTCGACAAAACTGGCACGCTTACCCAAGGTAAACCTAGCGTTCAGCAAGTGTTTACTCACGCCACCAGCCAAGAAGATCTATTGGCTTTAGCGTATGCGGCAGAGCGTCAGTCTGAGCACCCACTGGCAAAAGCGGTATGTGATTACGCCAAACGACACGACGCAAAAGACGTCTCATTAGACAAGTTTGAGAACGTTCGCGGGCGCGGCATTTTGGCGACGTATCAAGATAAACCGCTGCTCATTGGTTCGCTTCAATTTATGCAAGCAGAGAACGTCGAGACTAGCGCACTAAAACCTGCCATCGATGAATGCGCAAAAAATGCGTGGACTCCGGTAGCTGTGGCATTGAACGGCGAACTGATCGGTCTGATCGCCATTGCCGACCCGATCAAATCAGATGCGAAACAAGCGCTCTCTGCATTAAAATCGCAAGGCATCAAAACGGTAATGCTGACGGGCGATAACCAACACGTTGCCAATGCTATCGGCCAAGAACTTGGTATTGATGAAGTGATTGCCCAAGTAATGCCAGATGAGAAAGCTCAGCACATTGAGCAACTTCAATCTCAAGGACATGTCGTGGCAATGGTGGGGGATGGCATTAACGACGCCCCTGCTCTCGCGTTATCCAACCTCGGTATTGCTATGGGTAGCGGCAGTGATGTCGCCATTGAAAGTTCGCAAATGACCATCCTGAACACGTCACCAATGGCGGTAGTACATGCGATTGAACTCTCTCGCGCTACACTTAAGAACATGAAGCAAAACCTATTTGGTGCCTTTGTTTACAACTCGTTGGGTATTCCAGTTGCCGCTGGTGTGCTTTATCCAGCGTTTGGCTTTTTGCTCAGTCCTGTTGTCGCAGGAGCGGCAATGGCACTGTCTTCAATTACTGTCGTTAGTAATGCAAATCGACTACGACTGTTTTCAGTAAAATAACCACTTCTTTTTGAGGGTATTATGAAGTTGAAACTATTGACCTTTGCAATGCTTGCGACCGTGTCCGCCAACGTATTGGCAGCCGATGTCATTAACCATAAATCACCATACTGTGGCTGTTGTGGAGAATGGACAAAACACATGGAAGAGAACGGCTTTACGGTCGAAGAAAAATTGCACGATGATATGAACGCCATCAAACGCGATCTAGGCATCAAGAATGAACAGCTTTACTCTTGCCACACGGCAGAGATCAACGGCTATCTGTTTGAAGGTCACATTCCAGCCGAAGACATTAAAGCGTTTTTGAAAAATCCACCACGTAACGCAAAAGGCTTATCAGTACCGGGCATGCCAATGGGCTCCCCTGGTATGGAATATGGCGACAAAAAAGACAGCTACACCGTTTACGCCTTTAACGAAAAAGGCCAAGTGTTCGAATATAGCCACCACGAAGGCAACGACCAATAAAAACAAAGCCCAGCGAGATAAACCGCTGGGCTTTTTCTTAATGGACAGTTAAGACAAATATAAAATTAGAAGCCGTAAGAGGCACCAAATACAAAAGCGTTATTCACTAGGCTGTCACCACTCGCGTTTTCTGCACCGTGTGCTTGACTACGGAACTCAAAGTAAGGTTGAACACCTTTACGAGTCCACGTTGCACGAAGCTCGTGGTCCATGGTTTCCGCTTCAATCATGTAGACGTTGTTGTAGCTTAGCGTCACATCCTCATTCATCACGTAACCGATGCGGTTGTCCATGCGGTAATCTGTATCCGCATCTGCGTCTGTCGCATCAATGTGCGCACGAGTACGGTTACTTAAGGAGATGCCGTTATCGAAGTTGTAACCGATCTTAACCAATGGACGGTACTGTACATTCTCGCCAGCAGAGAACAGGTGTTGATAACCCGCGGCAACCCATAAATGATCGGTAATATTAAATGACTGCTCACCACCCACAGTGATTGCTGGTGTTGTGTTACCTGCGCCACCGTTTTCTGTTTCCAGTTTACCCAACTGAATACCATCAAATTCGGTGTAAACCGTAAAGCCGCCGAATTGGTTATCAAAAGTATGACCAGCTTCCAGTGTAGACGTAACGTCCGAACCATGAATTCGACCATCATCGTGGAATTGAACATTACCTGTTACGTAAGAAGAACCAGCAAAAGCGCTAGAAGCGAAAGCGAGAGAAAGAGCACTCAGTGCAAAAATGTTTTTCATAATTACTGCCTTTATTTATTCACGTTATGCGATAGTTTTAGAGGGCATCTCTTCCCTTTTATCGCAAACTTTGGAATGTGCCTCCTTGGCGTTCGCAATATTGTTTTAATTAATTCGCGATGGAAAATAAAACATTTTAAAAAGTGATCTTGTTCAAACCGAAGCTCAACAACCCTGATAAAAACATGGGAAATACAGGCACTTATCGTATTTTTATAAAATTATTCAAAAAATAGAAGTGTGATCATAAACAGGTTGTTTATTGATATTTAGCAGATTAAGTCGATCCAGTTCACAATAACCTTGACCATTACAACCAAAAACTTATTTATCAATGAAAAATAATTAGACATCGATCACGCTTAATTTCCTCAAAAAATAAAGAAAGCCCCAACATGATGTTGAGGCTTTGCCAAAAAATTAACTTACAAGAATCGAGTTATTTCACGCTGGTCACTCGACTTGCTTTCTCACCGGTTGCTGACACAGAACGGATAAACACTTCACCTTTCACATTTGGACGAGCATTATCTGCGTAAGTTAGCCAGTTCTTGCCGTCTAGAGAGTATTGAAGCTTCACACCTGGGAACTGAACGTTCATTGCCAGTTTACCCTCTTCAACTTTCGCGCCTGGTACAGGTAGGCGGTAGTCGATACCTGATTTTTCTAGCTTAGCCAGTTCGCGTTGGCCAAGTACGTTCGCAAAGCGGTTGTAGTCTTGGTTTAGCGCAGCTTTGTTTACTAGATTAGAGTTTTGCGAGTATTCAACACCCACTTTGTAGTCGTTTTCCCAATCAGCGCGGTGCCATGCACGTTCAGCGGCTGCCAGTACGCGAGGGAATACCATGTACTCGTATTGCTCGTCGTTACGTACTGTCTCAGACCACAGCTGTGCTGATAGACCATAGAAAGGTTTCGCTTTGATTTCACCTTTACCAGTGAAGCCGTTACCATCGCGGTCTACAGAGGTTTCTGCGTTCTGAGGCATGTTCTCTGGTGCAAAACCAAACATCTTACGAGTATCTGTTGCACGCGTCGCCCAGTAGTAACCACGCTCTTTCGGGTCAACTTCGTACGGCATGTCCATGTATACGTAGTCTGGGTTAGAAACGATAACGTCGTAACCTTTCTTAGACCATTCGTACACTGATGATGTGCCACCCCAGTAAAGAACGTCCCAGAAGTTAACACGTGTGTTTTCTGTTGCGAACGCTTTCTCACCTTCACTGTACTTAAGGCCATCTTGCCAAGCTTGGAAGTTTGGAATGCCTTTCTCTGCCACCATCTTCGACACTTCTTCTGCAAAGTGGCTTGGTAGATGAGCAAAATCGCTTACCGTACCGTCTGCAATTAGCGTCTGACATTGTGGTGACTGTGCGAATGGCTTGTCTTGCTTAGACAAATCAATGTTACCCTTCCAGCTTACTTTGTCTTCTGCGTTGATGTCTTGCAGACCAGCGCCTAGCTTGATGTTCTTCGCTTCGTCACCACCAAAGTGCCATGTTGTTAGCGGCGTGCCCGCTTCTTGGTGCATTGCTGCTACTTCTGAAATCACTTTATCAACAAAGCGAGTTGAAGATTCCATACATGGGTTGATGAAGCTTTGCTTATTGTAGAACTGAACCGTCGTTACGTTCGATGTATCTTGAGGATCCATCAGGCGGTACTCGTTCGCTTCTGCTTCTTTACCTTCTTCCATTAGACGGTCGTAACGTGCTTCCATTGATACCACTGCTGCACGAGCGTGTGCTGGCATATCGATTTCAGGAATCACTTCGATGTTACGCGCTTTCGCGTACTTCAAGATGTCCACGTAGTCTGCTTTGCTGAAGAAGCCAGAACCAAAGTTGTCTGTCGTTGCACCTGAGCCAAGCTGAGGCAGTAAACAGCTTTTCTCTTCCAAATCGAAACAACGGTTAGCACCCACTTCAGTCAGCTCAGGCAGACCCGGGATTTCTAAACGCCAGCCTTCATCATCCGTTAGGTGAAGGTGTAGTTTGTTCATCTTGTACGCGGCCATTTGGTCAAGCGTTGCAAGAATCGCGTCTTTAGAGTGGAAGTTACGAGCCACGTCCACCATCACACCACGGTAATCAAAACGCGGCGCATCTTTAATAGACAGTTGTGGTAGAGAATCAGCATTTTGGCTATCTACCAGGCCAAAGATAGATTGTACTGCGTAGAAAGCACCTGCTTGGTCAAACGCTTTAATCGCAATACCGTCGCCTTTGATGCTCATTTCGTAAGCACCAGATTTTGCCAATTCACCGGTGAAGTCTGCAGGAACAACAGTGATGCTTACAGGAAGATCACCACGAACATCCACACCTACCACTTCTGCACGACCTTGAATTGCTGCGTATTGAGCCGCATCGAATGCGTCTTTAGGCAGCGCAATACCCGCCGCGATATCTACCGTACCTTTACCTGCTTCAACAGACATTGGCGTTGGTAGTAACGTGGTTGATACGTCTTGTTTTGCTAGATCTTCGTTCTTCTCGAAACGAGACACAGCGCTCGCAAATACGTTGTTGTCATCTGGCGTACGTTTTAGGTTGTTACCCTCAAGGCCAGTCACGAAAGATGCAACGTCTTCTGTGTTAAGAGAAGCGATCATCTTAGGCTCTGCATTTGGTGCAGCAACGAAAGCGCCTGGCATGAAGTCAGTTTCAAATAACTGCCAGTATTCAGCAACAAGAGGAAGCACAACCTCTTCACCCGCAGCAAAACCATCAAACTTATCTGTTGGTTCTAGTTTGTGTAGATCACCCGTTACGCGAGAGATTTTAAACTGTTCGTTTTCAACATCCAGAATCAGACGAATGCTATGGAAGTAAATAGCCCAATCTTTTGAGTCAACCGCTTCACCTTGGTTAACCAGCGTCATGTTTACCTTGTTACAAGACGCCCACTCAGCCCCTAAGTCCTGACAAGCAAGACCTTCGTTTGCACCGTGGTTAGTCAACACTTGGTATTGAATATCAAGATTATTAGCCAACGAATTTACAACTTGTTGTTCAGAGCTTTGCAGCGCAGAGCAACCTGCTAATGTAGTGATAACAGAAACAGCAATCAGACTAGGTTTAAACATCTTACTTCCCCAAAAAAGTCAGTGGTTCAAAACGACAATGATAAAAATCTCGGCCCCTCAAATGCGAGGTACCTAACCGTTACATTCAACATACAACCTGTTATTTCTAAGCGTAAAATAAATAGAAATAGGAAGTGATCCAGCTCAAAAAATGACACTCAGCAAAAACAATAAAAACCTAATTTTCATGGAGTTACAATACACGTCAAAATCGAACAACTTGTTTTGACGAGTTTGCTGCGATCTAGGTCACTTATATTCATGAGTTACGACTGATTTTGTAAGATTTGGATCACGCCTAATTATTTTGTGAACCATTAGTAAGCGAATTACCTATTTACCTTTCGTGAAGTGACTCTCATTTATTCGTCGTCAAAACTCGTCAATATTTTTAGAAATGACGATTTTGTCGAATACCCCACTGGAGAAATTGCACTTAACCTCACGCTATTTTGCGTATAAAGTTTAAAGGTATCTTATCTGAGGACCATTCTATGTTTCGTCTCTTGACGCTCATATCATCTCTACTTGTTACTTTGACTCCTTTTTCCTCTTATGCAGAGCCACAGCATTGGTTAGCGAAAAAAGGGGAAACCGAACTTATGATTATTGGCTCGGTACATGTGGGGGATAAAACGATGTACCCACTCCCTAGAACGGTCATCCAGCATTTAAGCCAAAGCGCAGGGTTGATTATTGAAGCAGACGTCAGGAATTCTGAAGGCTTGGTTTACCCACAAACAACCATTCTTTCTAAAGATGTTTTAGACAGAGCTCAACGTCGCCACTTAATTGAAATTGCCCAAGATTTAGGTTTGCCAGAAACTCAACTCCTAAATTCCCCACCTTGGATGGCAGCATTCACCATCCAACTCGCTTTAGTCAACAAACTGGGGTATGTCTCTGATAAAGGGGTCGACATGCACTTAATAGGACTCGCTGATAAAAAGCAAATCCCGGTCATTCCACTGGAGTCCGTGCAATTCCAAATCGATTTAATCGCAGGTCAATCAGAAGGCGGTAAAGAGATACTTCTCTCATCAATTGAAGAATATGATGGCGGAGAAGAGTTGGTTCAATGCTTGATAGAGAGTTGGAAGAGTGGTGATGGTAGCATGTTGGTCGAAGCCTCTTTGACCGATCATACAACAGAAGAGTTTAACCAAGCCTTTTTATACGAGCGTAATCGAGATTGGGCTAAAAAACTCGACACTGGCAGTGTTCTACCTCAGCAATCGGGTCGTTACACCGTTGTTGTTGGTGGCTTGCATTTAGTAGGTAAAGATAACCTGATTGAACTGCTTAAAAATCGGGGATTTAACATCAAACCACTGGGTAAGACGCGCCAAGCAAATTGTGATATCTAGTGATTGTTTGAAAAATGCCATTTAAATACAATTATTTAAATACAACCATTTAAAATTCATTCAAACTTTCTTATAAAACGCCGTTAAGCTAAGTGGATACAAAACAACTCATATGAAATTTAAATATTTATTCCTATACACGATTGGAATTATGCTCACTTCTTCGCTGTCTTATGCTAAACCGCCATGCAACGTAGAAGCTTTTCAAGCTATTGATATAACTCCGGAAGTAAAAGGCGGTGTTTTAGATAAAGAGAGTGGTCAATTTCTTATTACCGAAAAACCAATGATGCGTTGCGCGAACATCACGTTTTCAACAGCCCACACTAGAAATCGCGTTGCACATATGATGAACCAAGGCTTTGAAGCGGTTTACTATGATGGAAATACAAGCAAATCTCACTCAGTAACGTTTGATGAAGACGATTTAAAAGCGGGTTACGTCAAGATTGGGCCAAATCACCCAAAGACCGCTTATGTCTGTTTCACTACTTCTGAAACTCCTATCAATACTATCTCGTGTGACATCAAGTAATAAATTTACTCGCTCTAAAAAATGAAAAGGCCCTACATTTCTGTAGAGCCTTCCTCTCAATATGTGTCGATGAAGAGCCATATTCTAACTTCAGGCGAACCCCATTTGGTTCGATACTATTGAAGTCTAAAATTACTAGCACTAAAAACGACGAAAGCCTGCTCATTGAGCAGGCTTTCTAAAAGTGGTCGGTGAAGAGGGATTCGAACCCCCGACCCTCTGGTCCCAAACCAGATGCGCTACCAAGCTGCGCTATTCACCGAGATGTTTAACTGAGGAATTGTCCCCGTCAACGAGTGCGTATATTACGGATTCTGAACTGTGGCGCAAGTGCTTTTTACAAAAAAACCTTAGGTCTTAATTCGTTTGATGAATAACTGAACACTAGCACGTAAAATGTGACTGATAACTCACAACAAAATACAGTTTATTAACCTTAGCAACATAATTGATCCAGATCAGTGTGCAACAAGACACCGCCATTTAGTTTAATCCTGTCGGGAACATCTTGGAGGAAACGTATGGACTTTTGGCTTGATCTCCTATTTGGTAATGCAGTGGGTCTATCGTCAATGATAGTAATTTTTGGGGCAATTGGTCTGATGTTATTTTACGGCGGTTTCTTCATATACAAGATCATGAACGACAAATCTCCTCACTAGATCTCGCTTAGCTCTAGAAACGCTTTGCACCGGAGTCGGTTACTTGCCTACTCCGGTTTTTTATTTGATCTCAATGCACCACTCATTGATATAATCCTATTATTCTTCCCTGTTCTTAATGAGATTACTGCTATGTCTCACGACGACGATTTTGATCTATTTCAACAGATGATGGGCGATGTAAAGCCAATCACTCAAGACACCACCGAACACAAAAAAGTACACCAAGTAACAGAAGCACAGCTCGCAAAACGAGAAGCAGCAATCTGGTTAACGGAAGATGACCCAGAATACCTATCACTTGATCACGCTGAAATGCTCAAGCCAGAGGACTTTGTTGAGTTCAAACGTGATGGTGTACAGGACGGGGTTTACCGCAAACTTCGCCTTGGTAAGTATCCAATCCAAGCTCGCTTGGATTTGCACCGTAAAACATTGAAAGAAGCACGTGATGAAGTCGTGACGTTTTTAAAGCAATGCCTATCAATGGACATTAGAACGGTCGTTATCGTCCATGGTCGAGGAGAACGCTCAAATCCACCTGCAATGATGAAAAGCTTTGTTAGCAGTTGGCTACGACAAATAAAGGAAGTCCAATGCGTCCATAGTGCGCAACGCTTTCACGGTGGAACTGGAGCCGTTTACGTCCTACTTAGAAAAAGTGCGGAAAAGAAATTAGAAACCCGCGAACGTCACCAAAAACGGTTAGGCTAAATTTCACCCTAATGCTAGAATGCCCGCCCTTATTCTTCCTTCCCCTTAAAGGAAGGGAGCTTCATTCGCCGTTGTGAAACGTTAGGAGACAAAAATGTCACAAGACAACGCTAAACGATTAAATAAATTCATCAGTGAAACGGGGTTTTGCTCACGCCGTGAAGCAGACAGACTAATTGAGCAAGGCCGTGTCACCATTAATGGCAACAAACCTGAAATGGGGACAAAAGTGCTACCTGGTGATGATGTTTGTGTGGATGGTAAGCCAGTGGCAGCAAAAGAGAAGCCGATTTATATCGCTCTCAATAAACCAACAGGCATCACCTGTACAACTGAGAGAGACGTCCCTGGAAACATCGTTGATTTCATCGGCCACCAAAAACGTATCTTTCCGATCGGCCGCTTAGACAAACCCTCTGATGGTCTGATCTTTTTGACCAACGATGGCGACATCGTGAACAAAATCCTTCGCGCAGGCAACAGCCACGAAAAAGAGTACGTCGTACGCGTGGACAAGCCAATTACAGGCGAGTTTCTCAAACAGATGTCGAGTGGCGTTAAGATTCTCGACACAGTCACCCTACCTTGTAAGGTAACGAAAGAAACTAAATTCTCTTTCCGTATTGTGCTCACTCAAGGACTTAACCGTCAGATCCGTCGCATGTGTGAAGCGCTGGGCTATGAAGTATTCAAGCTGCGTCGCGTACGCATCATGAATATCTCTCTTGATGGTATTCCCAATGGGAAATGGCGTTATCTAAGTGACGAAGAAGTGGCAGAGATCCTAGCAATGTGTGAAGGCTCGGTAGGTACAGAAGAAGCATCAAAAACAGACTCTAGAGGTCGCAACATTCGTAAAGCGACCGACGCGAAGCTGTTTGATAGCCGTGAAGAAAACCAAGATTCTACTGCTCGTCGTAACCAGAAGACACGAACTTTCCGTGGTAACAATGCTGATCAATTCCGTCATGCACCAAACTCGAAAAAAGGTCAACAAAAGCGTCGTCAGTGTGATGATGAAGGCGGACGTCCAGCTAAAGAACATTACAAAGCGAAACCACAAGGTGAACGCAGCAGACCGCAAGGCGAGCATGGTAAATCACACCGTAAACCAGATGCATCGAGCAATACGCATTCAGTAAACAAGCCTCAATCACCGAGTAAGCCCAAGCAGCATTACATGAACCCAAATGCCGCGAAACCAAGTAAACCAGCTAAACGCACTGGTGGTACATTGAGTCTGAAGAAGTAACGCTTCACTGACAGGCAAGATCAAAAAAGGACGCTCATGAGCGTCCTTTTTATTTGTCATGAGTTTACAAACAAAGAGGTGCAAACTGACCGCGAGTTAAGCTCAGCAAATCTCTCGGGGCTAACTCAATTTCTAAACCACGTTTACCAGCACTCACACAGATTGTGTCTTGCTCTGCTGCGCTTTCGTGCAAAAAAGTAGGTAAGGCTTTCTTCTGCCCTAGTGGGCTAATTCCACCAACGACATAACCTGTGGTCTTTTGGGCGATTTCCGGATCAGCCATATCGGCCTTTTTGCCCTTCGCTGCTTTCGCCGCCAGTTTTAGGTTCAGCTTTTGATCAACAGGGATAATCGCAACCGCAAGGTTCTTTGGCTCCCCGTTCAAGCAGAACAACAAGGTTTTAAATACTGTTTTCGGATCCTGCCCCAGTACTTCAGCAGCCTCCAAGCCATAACTATCGGCTCTAGGGTCATGCTCATACTGATGAATCGTGTGTGGAATTTTTTTCTTTTTCGCAAGATTAATGGCCGGAGTCATCAAGATTCTCCTCATAAAAACAAAAAGCGCAGATTGAATTGGATCTGCGCTTTTAGTTAATGATATCAGCGAGTTTGAGTCAATCGCTTTTTCTCTGTTGGGTTACTGATCAATCGCCGTATCAACTAAATACGTGATTTCACCTGAAGGGGCATACTCATTAACATCAATAGGGCTGTGTGTTTCTAAATAATCCTTCAAAACCTCAGCATCGGTAAAACCTGTATTTACATACCCTGGATGATCGTCGATTTTAGGGTAACCATCACCACCAGCAGCATTATAGCTTGGTACGGTAAAGCGGTAATTACCATCTAAGCGAAGTTGCTTATTACCAATGAACACATTGGTTACCTCACCATTATTGATACTCATCGCAATACCCGCAAACTGCGCGTAAGCTCCAGAGTCGACAGGTTTAGTTGCAACGACATTTAGGTAATCCAATACTTCTTTGCCCGTCATATCAACGTAAGAGACCATATTGCCAAATGGCTGAACAGTCAGCACATCTTTGTAGGTAATCTCACCTGCTGCAATCGAATCGCGAACGCCGCCAGAATTCATTACGGCGAAATCTGCTTTCGCACGTTCCATGTGAGCCGTTGCAATTAATCGACCTAAGTTTGTTTGCTGGTAACGAACCACATTGCGGTCACCCTCAAGCTTACCGTTAGATTCTGCAATCTTCACGTTTAGTTTGCCCTGACCTTTTTCTTGATAAGGACGAAGAAACTCAAGCATCATTTCGTCTTGTTTAATCTCATCTTGGATCAAGACTCGTTGCGACTGACCATCAACTTTAACTTTCTTTTTCAAGTTTACAGGGATTAGATCGTAGCTCACCATCGAGAGTTCGCCATTACGAAACTCGTAATCGGCGCGTCCCACATATTTCCCCCACTCATGTGCCTGAACAATAAAGGTACCATTTTGTTTATCGGGCTGACATTCATCACCTGGTTTAAAGTTCTTTTTGATAACGTTTGGACCTTCCATGCACACAGGTTCTTGTGAGTGTCCTCCAACTATCATGTCGAGATCGCCGTCATTCAAATAACGAGCTAACGCCACATCGCCAGGAGCATTGATGCCTCTATTACCATTTTCATAGTGTCCCATATGCGTGACAGCAAAAATCAGATCTGGATACTCTGTTTCTTTAAGTTCTGCAATCAGCTTCTTGGCTTCTTCTTTTGGGTCACGGAAGTCAATTTGTTCAATGAATTCAGGGTTGCCAAGTTTCGCTGTGTCTTCGGTTGTAAGGCCAATGACCGCAATTTTAATGCCCTGCTTTTTAAACATCGCATATGGTTGGAATAAACGCTTGCCAGTATTTTTATCGTAAATATTGGCAGACAACATCGGAAAGTTTGCCCACTCTTGCTGCTTGAATAGCACGTCCAATGGATTATCAAACTCATGATTACCTAGAGCCATCGCATCGTAACCAATTTTGCTCATGCCTTTAAAATCCGGCTCGGCATCTTGTAAATCAGACTCAGGTACTCCTGTGTTGATGTCACCACCAGAAAGCAGTAACACGCTGCCCCCCTCAGCCTGTATTTCTTCGCGCAAATCATCGATTAACGTTTTACGCGCCGCCATGCCATATTCACCGTATCGATTTTGCCAAAAGCGACCATGATGATCGTTAGTGTGCAACACGGTCAATTTATAGGTTGTATCGGCATTCCATTCTGGTGCAGGTTGCGTAGCACACCCAGCTAACGAGGCCAAGATAGCGGCACTCAAAACAGTTTTGATCATCAGACGCTGATTCATTTATTTACCTTTTTCTTATTGGGATTACTGAAGCACATTTTAAGCATTCGATCTATTTGAAAACCACGTGCACCCTAACACATTGATTTAATAATTATGATGCATTGTTTAGCAATAACAAATTCATCAGTAACAAGTTTGAGAATTCACGGCTTTTCAGATAAAAAAATAGCCAACACTCGGTTGGCTATAGTATTTGTTACCACCAGTCATCTGGCGTTTACTTGATATCTATATCTGCAAAGCTCTTGATCAGATCATCAAGCGATTTCATTTGTGCTAAGAATGGCTCTAACTTGTCTAGAGGCAGTGCAGATGGGCCATCACAACGCGCTTGGTCTGGGTTTGGGTGCGCTTCGATAAATAGACCTGCGATGCCTGTCGCTAGACCCGCTTTTGCAAGCTCAACTGTCTGCTCACGACGGCCGCCAGATGCTGCGCCTGATGGGTCACGCATTTGTAGTGAGTGCGTTACGTCAAAGATGATTGGGCTACCTTTCGAAGCATTTTTCATCACACCAAAACCAAGCATGTCTACAACTAGGTTATCGTAACCGTGGCAAGAACCGCGCTCACATAGGATGATCTTGTCGTTACCGCACTCTGCGAACTTCTCAACGATGTTTCCCACTTGACCAGGGCTCATAAATTGAGGTTTCTTCACGTTGATAACCGCACCTGTTTTGGCCATAGCTTCAACAAGGTCAGTTTGGCGAGCTAGGAATGCAGGAAGCTGAATAACGTCTACCACGTCAGCGACAGGTTGAGCTTGCGCTTCAGTGTGAACGTCCGTGATGATCTTTACACCAAAAGTGTCTTTCAGCTCCTGAAGGATTTTCATACCTTCTTCCAGACCTGGACCGCGGTATGAATGAACAGAACTGCGGTTTGCTTTGTCAAACGACGCCTTAAATACGTAAGGAATACCAAGTTTTTCCGTTACTTTTACGTAGTGCTCACAGATCTGCATCGCAAGATCACGAGACTCAAGAACGTTCATACCTGCAAATAGGGTGAATGGCTTGTCGTTAGCAACCTGAATGTCGCCGATATTAACGATTTTCTGTTCCATTTTGATTCTCTTTTTCTGTCCACGATACGCCACAGTTCGGCACATCGATAAAATTAGTGAAGTGTGACGTGCGTTTCACTCATCACATTAACTTGTGATTTTAGTAGCTCGGAAGCCGGATCGTCAGGGCATTGGTCAATAAAGTACTGAAAATCTGATACCGCTACTTGAGGGCACTCTAGCTGTTGGAAAATAAAACCACGGTCACGAATTTCGTATGGGTCATCTGGCACAAACGTTAGAGCAAGGTTTGTACAACGTAATGCCAGCGTATAATGCTCTTCACGCAACATCGCACTTTTAATCAATGCCAACCAGCGACCAATAATTGTTGGGTTGTCAGCTTCCTCAAAATGTTCAGCCTTTAGCTGAGCTAGCGGTCCTTCCTGGCCAATAAGCCAAGCTTGAAGAATCCTTTCACCTACATACTCACCATTAAATGGGTTGATGTAGTCTGGCTTCTTATGCATCCAGTCGACTTTTAACAGGAACTGAGTAGGGAAAGTAACTCCCTTCAACGGGAACCCCAGCTTTTTGCCTAGGTATAACAAAATCGAACCTAAGCTCACAGGAATACCTTTTCTGCGCTCCAACACTTTATCGATGAAGCTGTTGTCCGAAATAAAGTATTCCTGCTCGTCGCCTTTGAATCCCCACTCGTGGAAAAACAGTCGTAGGAATGCATCAAATCGTTGCTCTTCATCGGTTTCATGAACAAGCGTGGCTTCTGCATCTTTGTAAAGACGCTCTAACTCTTGTTTCGCCCAATGTACTTTGGTTTCTGGGTTAATCGCTTTGTTTAGCTCAAGCGCACCTTCCACCAACGGTATATTGTCAAAATCTTCGTCAAAAAACTCTAACATGACGTCTATCCAAATAACGTAGGGCTCTTAGACACAGCAATGTTTGCAGCCATGACCAACCAACCTAATGCGCCGAAAAAGCCAAATATCTTCAGTAGGTTGTTTTTCGCAAGTTTCAATGAGAAGAATCCAAGCGCAATGTACGCCAGTACGCAGGTGATTTTGTTTGTTAACCACGGTGCGGCATCGGTAAACGGGATGAAACCCGTAATGAAAATAAGCGCGATACCTGACACTAGCAATGCAGTATCAACGATGTGGGGAAACACTTTCAAAAAGCGATTATTTCGCTTCGGTGAGTTCATCATCATTAACACGAATCGGATCGATAGTAGCGTCGCGCTGAGAGCGATCGTCACTAAGTGTATGTGTTTTAGAGCTACGTACATTTTTCTTCTCTTTTTAGTTAGTGTTTGCTGACTTCCATGATTAACTGGCCAGACAACCAAGCGTTACTCGATCGTTACCGCCATAATCTTTTTCCGTAGCGACCTGTTGGTAACCAAAGCCACGCATTATCTCACGCACCGCCTCACCTTGATCATAACCATGTTCAAATGCCAGCCAACCGCCCACTTCAAGATACTGACGAGCAAGATCCGAGATATGACGAATATCAGCTAAGCCATTCTCTTTAGCAACTAATGCAGATTTTGGCTCAAAGCGCACATCACCTTGGGATAAATGTGGATCTTTTTCATCAATATATGGCGGGTTGGAGACAATTAAAGCAAACTTCGTACCTTCTGTAATAGGCTCAAACCAACTGCCTTGAGCAAAGGTCACATTTTTGATGTTTAGCTGCTCAGCATTGTACTCTGCAAGTGCTTTCGCTTCTTGTTTGAGATCTACGCCCATCACTTGACGTTTTGGCATTTCAGATGCGAGTGCGATAGCAATTGCCCCCGTCCCCGTTCCAAGATCTAAAATAGGTCCTGTTTGCTCATAGGTCTTATCGAGTGCAACCTCGACCAAACGTTCTGTATCCGGTCTTGGGATCAAGGTAGAGGGAGAAACTTTGAACGGTAAAGACCAAAACTCTCGCTCACCAATAATATAAGCGACGGGTTCACCAGTTAAACGTCGTTCAAGTAGAGCGTCGAATTTCGCTTGTTGCTCTGCTTCTAATGCTTTTTCTGGCCAGGTCAGTAGATAAGTTCGTGGTTTGCCAAGGACATGGCAAAGGAGTACAGCTGCATCGAGAGAAGGCGACTCTTTGCCGCCTTCTGCCAGTTTCGCCGTCGCACTTTTCAGTGCTTGCTCAATCGATTGAACTTGGTTCATCGATTAGCCGTTCTCTGCAAGCGCCGCAAGTTGGTCTGCTTGGTGCTCTTGAATCACAGGATCAATCAAGCTCTGCAGGTCACCTTCCATCACTTCGTTCAAACGATAGATGGTTAGGTTGATACGGTGATCAGACACACGACCTTGTGGGTAGTTGTATGTACGAATACGATCACTACGGTCACCAGAACCTAGAAGGTTACGACGTGTATCAGACACTTCTGCGGCACGACGCTCTTCTTCCGCTTGAACGATACGAGCAGCAAGAACCGCCATTGCTTTCGCTTTGTTCTTGTGCTGTGAACGCTCATCCTGACACTCTACTACCGTACCCGTTGGTAAGTGGGTAATACGGATTGCAGAATCCGTGGTGTTAACGTGCTGACCACCTGCGCCAGATGCACGGAACGTATCGATTTTCAGGTCTGCTGCTTTGATTTCTGGCAGATCCGCTTCAGGGATTTCCGCCATTACTGCTACTGTACAAGCAGAAGTATGCACACGGCCTTGAGATTCAGTTGCAGGAACACGCTGTACACGGTGACCGCCTGACTCAAATTTCAACACGCCGTATGCACCGTCGCCGCTTACTTTCGCGATCATCTCTTTGTAACCACCGTGCTCTGCCTCGTTAGAAGACATGACTTCGATGCGCCAGCCACGCTTTTCTGCGTACTTGCTGTACATACGGAATAGATCACCCGCGAAAATGCCCGCTTCGTCGCCACCCGCACCTGCACGAATTTCTAGGAAACAGTTACGATCATCGTTCGGATCTTTTGGCAGAAGAAGAATCTGTAACTCATCAGTAAGACGCTCAATCGTCGCTTTCGCTTCTTTGATTTCTTCTTGCGCCATTTCACGCATTTCTTCGTCGTCTTCGTTTGCCATCTCTTCAGCGGCGACAAGATCTTCTTGTGCTTGTTGATAAGCTTGGAAGCACTTGGTTACTTCTTCTAGCTGAGAGTACTCTCTTGATAGAGCACGGAATTTGTCCTGATTTCCAATTACATCAGGATCACCAAGAAGATGTTGAACTTCTTCGTAACGTTCTACTAGCGTTTCTAGCTTAGTCAGAATAGAGGCTTTCATAGTGTCGTTTTCTTAATAAAAAGCGTGAGTTATAGATCATCCAAGCCAAGTGTTTGGCGGATAATCGTTAATTTTGCTGGTTCGCCTTGCTCAGCTGCACTTTGCAATGCGCGAGTTGGAGCGTGAATCAGTTTGTTGGTGAGTTTATTACTCAGCTCGCGCAGCACTTTCTCCGGATCTGCGCCTGCCGCTAAAGATTGCAAACTTTTGCTCAGTAACTCTTCACGAATTTCGTTGGCTGATTTGCGATAGTCGCGAATACTATCGACGGCTTGCAGTGAACGCAACCATGTCATAAATGCAGCGCTTTCTTCACTAACAATCGCTTCAGCTTGAATCGCTTCGACTTTACGCTGCTCAATGTTGCTGTCGATGATAGATTGCAAGTCATCAACAGAATACAGATATGCGTCGTTCAGTTCACCGACTTCCGACTCTACATCTCGCGGCACCGCAATATCGACTAACAAGATAGGTTGATGTCGGCGCTGCTTTAGAGCCGTTTCGACCATACCTTTGCCAATAATAGGCAATGGGCTCGCCGTTGAGCTAATCACAATGTCCGCTTTCGCCAAATGTTCAGGAATTTCGTTCAAACTGATCACTTCTGCGCCAAATTGGTCCGCTAAGCCTTGCGCGCGCTCTTTAGTGCGGTTCGCGACAATCATTTTTGTGCAACCGTTGGACGCTAAATGCTTCGCGACCAATTCAATCGTCTCACCCGCACCAACTAAAAGCACGGTTGAATCTGATAACGACTCAAAAATATGTTTTGCCAGTGTACATGCCGCATAAGCCACGGACACGGCATTACCACCAATATCTGTCTCTGTTCTCACCCGTTTGGCGACTGAGAACGTCTTTTGAAACAGTTTATCAATCGAGGCATCGACAGCTTGATGATCTCGCGAGTCAGAAAATGCTTGCTTTACCTGCCCCAGAATTTGAGGCTCACCCAACACCAGAGAGTCAAGACCGCACGATACGCGCATCAAATGCTTTATTGCAGCTTGTTCTTCATGAACATACAAACTCGGCATTAAATCTTCGCGGCTCACTTGATGAAATTGAGCAAGCCAATCGATCAACTTGTTTCGCGCTCCTTGCTTAACATCGCAGTACAACTCAGTTCGGTTACAGGTTGAAACAATCACACTGCCGTTAACTGCTTCGTGCTCTCTAAGTTGCTCGAGTGCAGGGCCGAGTTTATCCGGACCAAACGCCACCTTCTCTCGCAAGTCGACAGACGCTGTATTGTGATTAATTCCAATAGCAAGCAAGGACATCTAACGTGGTATCTCTGGGATAGGTTATAAAATAGGTCCAGAATTTTACTGTAAGCACGCATTTATTGAAAGGGTAAGCCGGATTTGTTTTCCTAAGTGCGACTTTTCAATGCTATAGTTGTGAGCGATTCCCGATGAAACTGATTAATAAGCCATCAAACATGACGTTACGCTCCTTTATTCTTTTTTTCTTGTCGAGCTTACTGCTCGCTGGTTGTTCGTCCGTTCCTGAAAGTGTTACCAGCGTTGAATGGCAAGCTCATGAGCAGCGACTCGAAACCATCCAAGATTTTCAAGCAACGGGGAAACTTGGTTATATTGGCCCAGACCAAAGACAAAATTTAAACTTCTACTGGAAACATTCTTCAACACTAAGCCAGTTGCGTTTAACAACGATTCTCGGACAAACGGCATTAAAGCTCACCATCACCCCACAAGGCGCCACAGTAGAAACTTACGACGATCAGGTCCTTTCTTCTCGCAGTGCTAACCAGCTGATTTACCGTCTTACAGGGTTAATGATGCCCGTCGATCACATGCCTGACTGGCTATTAGGTCTACCTACCGATGCCGACAAATTCCAACTGTCTCCAACCAATACACTGCAAGCGTTAAACAAACAAATTGGTTTAAATGATTGGAGTATCGCTTATCAACGATATGGCGACGTTCAATGGCATGAACAGTCTCTCCCTCTGCCAAATAAGCTGAAACTCACTACAGCTGATGTCAAAATAAATCTAGTGATCACAAAATGGAACATCACCCAATGATTGAACTTTCAACACGCTGGCCATCACCAGCGAAATTGAATCTCTTTCTATATATCAACGGCCGTACAGAGAATGGCTACCACGAGTTACAAACCTTATTCCAATTCGTCGATCACGGCGATGAGCTCACCATTCAAGCGAACCATTCTGGTGATATTACGATTTCTCCAGAGATAGAAGGTGTGCCTCTTCAAGACAATTTAATTTGGAAAGCAGCAACCGCGCTTCAAGCTTACTCAAACTGCCCTTTTGGCGCGCATATTGAGCTACAGAAAGTGCTGCCTATGGGTGGAGGCATTGGCGGAGGCTCATCGAACGCAGCTACAGCATTAGTGGCACTGAATTACTTATGGCAACTGAATCTAACTGACGACGAACTGGCTGAAATAGGTTTAAAACTAGGCGCAGACGTGCCCGTATTTGTGCGCGGATTTGCAGCTTTTGCTGAAGGTGTTGGTGAAAAACTCTCTCCTGCTTATCCCGAAGAAAAGTGGTATTTAGTCGTCAGACCGAATGTATCTATCGCAACCGTCGACGTTTTTTGTCATCCAGATCTGACGCGAAACACCCCAAAACGAGATCTAGAAACACTTTTAAATACGCCAAGCGTAAACGATTGCGAAAAAATTGTACGAATGCTCTACCCAGAGGTTGATAAGCAACTTTCTTGGCTGCTACAATACGCGCCGTCAAGATTGACGGGGACAGGATCTTGCGTTTTTGCTGAATTTTCGAGCAAATCTGAAGCAGAAACTATCCTTGCACAACTCTCTGATAAAGTCTCGGCATTTGTCGCTCAAGGGCGCAATATTTCGCCATTAAAAGAGACTTTGGCTGAATACCAATCAGCCTCACACCGACCTATTTAAACTGGACGCAAACCCGAGGTTTCCACCGTGCCTGATATGAAGCTATTTGCTGGTAACGCAACACCTGAACTAGCCCAACGTATTGCTGATCGTCTTTACATCTCTCTTGGTGATGCATCTGTTTCTCGCTTTTCTGATGGCGAAGTTGCAGTTCAAATCAATGAGAATGTTCGTGGTAGCGATGTTTTCATCATTCAATCCACTTGTGCACCGACTAACGACAACCTAATGGAATTGGTTGTTATGATTGATGCAATGCGCCGTGCTTCAGCAGGCCGTATCACTGCAGTTATCCCTTACTTCGGCTACGCTCGCCAAGACCGTCGTGTACGTTCTGCGCGTGTGCCAATTACTGCAAAAGTTGTTGCTGATTTCCTATCTAACGTTGGTGTTGACCGCGTTCTAACTATCGACCTACACGCAGAGCAAATTCAAGGCTTCTTCGATGTACCTGTAGACAACATCTTCGGCACGCCAGTGCTACTTGAAGATATGCAGGCTCGCGGTCTAGATAACCCTGTTGTGGTATCTCCTGACCTAGGTGGCGTTGTTCGTGCTCGTGCAACAGCAAAAGCACTAGGCGACATCGACATCGCAATCGTAGATAAGCGTCGTCCACGTGCAAACGTTTCTGAAGTAATGAACCTAATCGGTGATGTTGAAGGTCGTGACTGTGTGATCGTTGATGACATGATCGACACAGGTGGCACACTATGTAAAGCAGCTGAAGCACTAAAAGAGCGCGGTGCTAAGCGTGTATTCGCTTACGCTACTCACGCAGTATTCTCAGGCAACGCTGCGGATAACATCAAGAACTCAGTTCTTGACCAAGTTATCGTGACTGACTCTATCTCTCTGTCTAAAGAGATGGCTGCAACAGGTAAAGTGACAACACTAAGCCTATCTCGCATGCTAGCTGAAGCGATTCGTCGTATCAGCAACGAAGAGTCAATCTCTGCAATGTTCAACTAATACGAACATTTCAGTTAAACTGATTTCAAAAGCACCCCTCTTTGGGGTGTTTTTTTATTTGTATCGATAGGCAGAAAATCCCTTGGTCGCCCACTGCGAGAATTCTGTGCTATCATACTGCGCTTTTTGAGATTCCAGAGAGATCCTAACCTTGACTCAACCAATCAAACTTCTTGTTGGTCTTGCTAATCCGGGACCAGAATACGCCAGAACTCGTCACAATGCGGGCGCTTGGGTTGTAGAAGAATTAGCACGCGTTCACAACGTTACACTGAAGAACGAACCAAAGTTTTTTGGTCTAACAGGACGCATTATGGTCAATGGCCAGGATCTCCGTTTGCTTATCCCAACCACCTTCATGAATCTATCAGGTAAATCGATCGCAGCGCTTGCGAAATTTTATCAAATTAAACCTGAAGAGATCATGGTTGCTCATGACGAGCTAGACTTACCGCCAGGTGTCGCTAAGTTTAAAAAAGGTGGGGGTCACGGTGGACACAACGGTCTGCGTGACACCATTAGCAAACTGGGCAATAACAAAGATTTTTATCGTCTTCGTATTGGCATTGGTCATCCGGGACACAAAGATAAAGTGGCGGGTTTTGTATTAGGTAAAGCGCCAGCTAAAGAGCAAGAGCTTTTAGATGCAGCAGCTGATGAGGCTGTTCGTTGTCTAGATATCCTGATTAAGGATGGCCTATCTAAAGCACAAAATCGCCTCCACACGTTCAAAGCTGAATAAGGTTACTATCATGGGTTTTAAATGTGGCATCGTTGGTCTACCTAACGTAGGTAAATCAACTCTGTTCAACGCACTAACTAAAGCGGGTATCGAAGCAGCAAACTTCCCGTTCTGTACCATTGAACCAAACACTGGTGTGGTTCCTGTGCCGGATCTACGTCTAGACGCACTAGCTAAGATCGTTAACCCACAGAGAGTTCTTCCAACGACGATGGAGTTCGTGGACATCGCAGGTCTTGTTGCTGGTGCATCACGTGGTGAAGGTTTAGGTAACAAATTCCTAGCTAACATCCGTGAAACAGACGCGATTGGCCACGTTGTACGTTGTTTTGAAAACGAAAACATTGTTCATGTTTCAGGTAAAGTTTCACCTATCGAAGATATCGAAGTGATCAACCTCGAACTTGCAATGGCTGACCTAGATTCTTGTGAGCGAGCGATTCAACGTAACGCGAAGAAGGCAAAAGGCGGCGATAAAGACGCAAAATTTGAACTAACCGTACTAGAGAAACTGTTACCAGTACTAACTGAAGGCGGCATGGCACGCACAGTTGAGCTATCTAAAGAAGAGTTAGCAGCGATCGGCTACTTAAACTTCCTAACACTGAAGCCAACTATGTACATTGCAAACGTAAACGAAGATGGCTTCGAAAATAACCCATATCTAGATGCGGTTCGTGAGTTCGCTGAAAAAGAAAACAATGTCGTTGTACCTGTATGTGCAGCTATCGAATCTGAACTATCTGAACTAGAAGATGAAGATCGCGAAGAATTCCTAGCAGATATGGGGATCGAAGAGCCGGGTCTGAACCGTGTAATTCGCTCTGGTTACGAACTACTGACTCTACACACCTACTTCACAGCAGGTGTTAAAGAAGTACGTGCTTGGACAATCCCTGTTGGTGCAACTGCGCCTCAGGCGGCAGGTAAGATCCACACTGACTTCGAGAAAGGCTTTATTCGTGCAGAAGTAGTCGGTTACGACGATTTCATCCAATTCAATGGTGAAAATGGCGCAAAAGACGCAGGTAAATGGCGTCTAGAAGGTAAAGACTACATCGTAAAAGATGGTGATGTTGTACACTTCCGCTTCAATGTTTAATTAAATGAATGAATTCTAAACACTTCATTTACACTAAAAGCCAGCTGTTAAGCTGGCTTTTTTAATACCTTAAGTAAATGAACAAAAATAAATTACGCAACTGCAAGCTAATTTATTTCCAGTTTTAGATCATAAACACGCCTCTTTGTTTAAAAAGGAAGCGAACGAGGTTTTTTCCGAAATTTATTAAAAAAAACTGTTGACGGATCTCACTCAACTTCGCATAATGCGCGCCGTTCCCAACGACAAGGCAACAAAGCGTTGAGAACAAAAAATATGGTTTTGGCTACGTAGCTCAGCTGGTTAGAGCACATCACTCATAATGATGGGGTCACAGGTTCGAATCCCGTCGTAGCCACC